>NZ_JBQSYR010000002.1:0-204589 GCF_052379505.1 Glutamicibacter sp. 363
TGCTTCGAAACTACGGCGCAGCAGTTCGAGCAGGCTTTCACCCGAGTGCGAAGACATGGAGGCAACCATGTCGGAAAAGTGGACGTTCATCGAACGCAAGGCAGTTACTACGGCATCTTCCTTCGATGAGAAGTACCGGAAGAAAGTCGCCCGGGAAATGCCGATTGCCTGGGCGGCCTGCTGTGCGGTGACATTCTCCATGCCGCGCTCGGCGAACACGGCGTATGCCTGTTGCGCCAACTCGGCTTTCATCTTCTCGCGCACCCGATCGCGAACCACATTGCCCATGGGCAAAATTTTACGCTGAGATCATCACACCAAACTGAGACACCGTCTCTTACTCCATGTCAGAAGTTATTCAAGCACGGCGTGTCGCCAGGGTTAATGTTCATTAAGCTAAATAGTTTCGCAGATTAGTGCCATGTGTCCGCCCCTTCGCTAGGCTCGACTTCGGACTGAAATGACAACGAGAAGGATCCTCATGACCAATCAGCAGATCGCAACTCGCATCGACCTCGGCCAAGGGTTGAACGTCAACGCCTAGGGTTTTGGCTGCATGTCGCTGAGCGGACCCTACGGTTCTGCAGATGATCAAGAGTCCTTGCGCACGCTGAACCACGTGTTGGATCGCGGGGTCGCCTTCCTTGATACTGCCAATATCTACGGGGAGGGCCACAACGAGAAACTGCTCGCGCAGGTTCTGAAGATCCGACGCGAGGAAGTCACGCTGGCCACCAAAGCGGGAATCGTCAGGCCAAAGAATCCGGGTGATCCCCGCGCCAACGGCGATCCGGAATTCATCAAGAACTGCGTTGACGAAAGCCTGCAGCGGTTGGGTACAGAGCACATCGACCTCTACTACTACCACCGGGTGGATTCGCGCGTGCCGATCGAAGACACTGTCGGCGCATACAAGGAATTGGTTGAAGCTGGCAAGATCCGCCATATCGGCTTGTCCGAGGTGACTTCCAATGAACTGCGCCGCGCCCACCAAGTCCACCCGATTACCGCGATCCAGATGGAGTACTCGATCTTCAGCCGCGATATCGAACGCTGGCTGCTGCCGACCGCCAGCGAGCTCGGTGTGGGGCTGGTGTCCTATGCATCGCTGGGCCGCGGATACTTCACCAGCGAAGTGGATTCCCTCGCGCAGCTCGAAGCCCATGACATCCGGAGGAACTTCCCGCGTTTTGAAGCTGCCCGCATGGAGCAGAACGAACCCTTGCGCCAGGTAATCCGTGATGTCGCGCAGCGCGAGCAGATCACTGCCGCACAGGTGTCGCTGGCGTGGGTCTACGAGCAGGCCCGCCAGTATCAGGTCGACGTTTCCCCGATCCCGGGTACGCGCTTCATTGAGCATTTTGATGAGAATCTGCAGGCCTTGGACATCCGGTTGTCCAACGAATCAATGGGGCAGCTGAATGATCTGGCCGCCAAGGTTGACGGCGAGCGCCAGCAGGATGTCATGTCGGTGTCCAAGGGTCGCGAAGAACAGCAAATGGCCCAAATGTAGCTTCGCGCACCGCTACTGCGTAAAGTCGACAAGTGGGTGCATATCCCCTTATTAGCCGCAGGAAAGGAACCCACCATGAGAATCGCTTTGGCACAGGTGCTTAGCACCGCAGACCCGCAGCGCAATCTGGTGACGGTACGCGACTACGCACGCCAGGCCAAGGAGGTTGGTGCTTCACTGGTGGTCTTCCCCGAGGCCATGCAGGTGTCCTTTGCCCACGATATTTCCAAATACGCCCAGCCGCTGGATGGCCCGTGGGCAACCCTGCTGCGGCAGCAGGCCCGCGAAATCGGCATTACCATCGCGGCAGGAATGTTCACTCCCGGAGTTGATCAGCGGGTACGCAATACCCTGCTGGTTGCCGGCTCGCAGGTAGATACGCACTACGACAAGATCCATCTCTACGATGCGTTCGGCTACCTGGAATCGGACTCGGTAACCCCCGGGGATGCTCCGGTGCAGTTTGAGCATGAGGGCGCGAGCATCGGCCTGGCCACGTGCTACGACCTGCGTTTCCCGCAGCTTTTCGTGCATCACGCCAAAGCCGGAGCCAGTGTATGCATTGTCAGTGCATCGTGGGGTCAGGGCGAAGGCAAAGTCCAGCAGTGGACCACGCTGGCCCAGGCCCGCGCCCTGGACTCGACGACGTTCGTGCTGGCGGTAGACCAGGCGGATCCAGAAAGCGTGGGACGCAAGATCAGCGGTGCCGCGCCGCTGGGCGTGGGGCACTCCATCGCAGTGGATCCGCTGGGCCGGGTCATTGCCCAGGCTGGCACGCAGCCCGAGTTGCTGGTGGTTGATCTGGATCTGGATTTGATCGATACCGCGCGCAAGCAACTGCCGGTGCTGGCTAACGCGGTGCAGTTCTAGAAGCTACTGTGCCTTCTGGCTTGCATCCTGCAGCCAGGCAAGAATTTCATCTCAGGCTCCGGTGCCGACGCCTCGGCGCATCAGTCCGTGATGGCCGATGCTCTTGACCGAAAGATCTGCCGGCGTATAGGTCTTCCGCTCTACCTTCGCTGCGCTGAGCTGGGCGGTGAGAAGATCCATTTGCCGCGGTGAAGCCCAAAGGTCATCGCTGGCCCCTGCGGCGAGAATCGGAACGGTAGTCCGCGCGGCCCGTTGGGCAGCGTTCATGCTCGGATCATCGAAGAAGTAGTTCTTCTTGAGCGCCCAGCCAGACCATTCCATCATCGCCGCACGGGGCATGTCCTCGCCCAGTCCCAGCTTGGCACCGGGCATGTAGCCGAATATCGTGCTGAGTACCGGGCCAAGCACTTTCAGCACCATGATGACGCGCAGCCCTTCCTGCCATGGGTTGATGGTGCGGATTGAAACGACATGGCTGGAAATGATGGCCGCTGCATCCAGGTGCTCGGTGCCGAAGCCCAGCACCAGCGCGTGGCCGCCGAGGCTGTGCCCGATAGCGTAGTGCGGCAGGTCCGGGTACCGGTCTTTGGCCCAGTGCGCCACCGCCGGTGCGTCCTGCTGGATCCAGTCGCGCATTTTGAAGCGGCTGTTCTGCTTGGGCGGACCCGAGCGCCCGGTACCGCGGTAGTCATAGGTAATGGCCACCAGCCCGTTGGCCGCCGCATGCTGCGCAAAGGCGCGGTAGAAACCCTGCGGGGTGGCGGTGGCCGAGTGCACAAACCAGCACCGCCTTGGGAGCAACCGCGGGGACATACACCGTGGCTTGGACAGTGTCCTTGGCGGTGATCAGGATGCGCACCATTTCGGCGCTGGAGTACTGGGCCCGCATGCAGCCATCCTAGCCACAAGTTACCGACCGGTAAATAGTTGATCGGCGTTCAAAATCCCCTTTCCCGCATGGGCTGGCTGAACTAGTCTGAGTAGTAGTCACCCTGCTTTTCCTGCCATCGGAGATCCCCCGTGAGCCTAGCGCTGCCCCAGTCCGTTCTGCCCCATCCTTCTACGGCGCCGGCGCTGAACTGGGGGATCCTGGGGCCGGGCTGGATCGCCTCGCAGTTCGCCACGTCGCTCAAGGAGCTGACCAAGAGCAAGCTTGCCGCCATCGGATCGCGCACCCTGGCACGCTCGGAGGATTTCGCCCGCACCTACGGGGATGACGGCACGCGCGCCTACGGCTCCTACGCCCAGGTGCTCGAAGACCCGGCAGTAGATGTGCTCTACATTGCGGTCCCGCACAGCGGGCATGCAGATCTTGCGCTTCAGGCGATCGCGGCGGGCAAGCATGTGCTGGTGGAGAAGCCGTTGAGCCTGAACGCCCAGCAGAGTGCCCAGATCGTCCAAGCCGCCAAGGCCGCTGGGGTGTTTGCCATGGAAGCCATGTGGTCGCGCCTGCTGCCCATCGGCAATGTGGTTTCCCAGGTGATCGCCTCCGGGATGCTGGGGCAGGTCATCACCGTGCAAGCCGACTTCGGCGCCAAGTTCCCGGTTGACTACGAGTCGCGGATCTACGACCCGGCGCTGGGCGGCGGGGCCTTGCTGGATGTGGGCATCTACCCCATCGCCTTCAGCGCCATGGTCTCCCCCGCCAAGCAGCTCCTGCATGCCTCGGGGCGCCTGGCCAAAACCGGTGTTGATGCGTCCTTCACCGCGGTCCTTGCCAATGAAGACGGTTCTACGGCCACCGTGTTCAGCAGCATCGAAACGGAATCGCCGCAGAGCGCATGGATTGCCGGAACCGAGGGAACCTTGGAACTGCAGCGTCCGATTTGCTGCGGATCAGGTTTGGTCCTGCGAAGTGCCGACGGGAATATCGTAGATAGCCGCGAGTTCACCGAAACTTCCCCTGCCGCAGGCCTGGGCTGGGAGGCGGCCCACGTGGCCCAGTGCATTGCCGATGGCCTGGCCGAGTCCCCGGTCATGCCATTGGCTCAGTCTCTGGCCATCGCGCAGACCATGGATGAGATCGCCGCACGGCTGCGCGCCTAGGCCCAAGCAGGGCCCGGACGCGTCAGCCTCGTGCTGGGTGCGTCAGCGGCGGGCCGAAGCCTTCCACGCGCTGTGCACCATCTGCTCAAGACTATGGCGCATCTTCCAGTCCAGGTCGCGGGCGGCCAATGTGCCATCGGCAACGATGCGCGCCGGATCCCCGGGGCGGCGGGCCTCTTCGAGGGCGCTGAACTCGATGCCGGTCACCTTGGCCACCGCGTCCATGATCTGGCGCACCGAAACGCCATCGCCGGAACCCAGGTTGTAGACCGGCTCCAGCGGCGCATCGGCCTCAAGCTTCTTCGCGGCCTCGACATGGGCCAGCGCGAGGTCTGCCACGTGCACATAATCGCGCACGCAGGTGCCATCGGCAGTGCCGTAGTCGGTACCGAAGATCTTCGGAGTCTTCCCCGCATTCAATGCCTGGAAGACCAGTGGAAACAGGTTGTGCGGGCTGGCGTCGTAGAGCTCGTCGCTGCCCGAACCGACCACATTGAAGTAGCGCAGCGAGGTGTGCTTCAACCCGGCGGCAACGCCCTGATCACGAATCAGCCATTCACCCACCAGCTTGCTCTGCCCGTACGGGGATTCGGGGAAGGTGCCGGTGGCTTCGGTAACGAGGTCCTCATCCGGGGTGCCGTATACGGCGGCCGAAGAGGAGAAGACCATATTGTGCACGCGGGAGCTCTCCATGGCTTCCAGCAGATGCGCGGTGCCCGTGACGTTCTGCTCGAAGGCCAGCAACGGGTGCTTCACCGATTCGCCCGCGTACTTGTAGCCGGCCAGGTGGATGACCCCGGAAACGTCATGGCGCTTCATGATTTCCACGAGCTTTTCGGTCTGCAGGATGTTCAGCTGGTAGAACGGAACCTGATCGGGCACGAAGCCGCGCACGCCACTGGCCATCGAGTCCACGACCACCGGGTCAAGGCCCGCAGCGGACAGCGAGCGAACCACATGGGATCCGATATACCCGGCTCCGCCGGTCACTAGCCAACTCATGCTTTTCCTGCTCCCTCGTCTGCGATCACGGTGAAAATAGCCGGTTCAACATAGCCGGCCTGGTCAAATGCTTCACGCACCGCCTGGCTAACCTTATCGATGTGCTCGCGCTTGATCAATGCGATGGCGCTGCCGCCAAAACCTCCACCGGTCATGCGCGCGCCAATGGCTCCGGCGGCCATCGCAGCTTCCACGGCAACGTCCAGTTCCTCACTGGAGATCTCATAGTCATCGCGCATGGATTCGTGGGACTGGTACAGCAGTTTGCCCACGGCGTCCAGGTCCCCTTCGCGCAGTGCGAAGACGGTGTCCAGCACGCGGCGGTTCTCGGTCACGATGTGCATGGCCCTCCGCTTGGCCACCGGATCCTCGATGGCTTCAAGCTCGGCCACGACGGTGACTTCGCGCAGCGACTGGACTTCCAAGGCGGCGGCGGCCTGCTCGCAGCTGGCTCGCCGGGCGGCGTACCCGCCATCAACATGCGAATGCTCCACCCGGGTGTCCATCACCAGCACCACCGCATCGTGCTGTGCCAGCGGCAGTGGCACCGCCTGGGTTTCCATGGAACGGCAGTCCAGGAACAGGGCGTGCTGGGCGTGGCACATCAGCGAGGCGCTCTGGTCCATGATGCCTGTCGGGGCGCCGACGAATTCATTCTCGGCGCGCTGGGTCAACTGCGCCATCTGCACCTTGGACAGGCCCAACTCGTAGAGGTCATCCAACGCCACGATGGTTGCTACTTCCAGGGCGTGCGAGGAGGACAGTCCCGAACCCACCGGAACATCGGAGTCCACCAGCAGCTGGATCCCGCCAAGTTCCACCCCGTCGAGCTGGTTCAGCGCCCAGAGCACGGCCGCCGGGTACGCTGCCCAGCCGGGAACCGCGCGGGGCACCAGCTCATCGAAGGTGATGGAGGTGATCGGCGGGTGTTCCCCTGACCCGTAGGTAGACGCAAAATCCAGTGTCTGGCGATCCGCGTCAAGCTGCGTCTTGCGGCGCACAGCCACCAGCGCATTCTTGTCGATGGCGAAGGGCAGCACAAAACCCATGTTGTAGTCGGTGTGCTCGCCGATCAGGTTAACCCGTCCCGGGGCGCGCCAGATGCCTTCTGGCTGGTGCCCGTAGATCTTGGCGAACTTCTGGTGCAAAGCGGCCATGCGCTGCGTGGTTTCCTTGGAGTCGCTGATGCTCATGGCATGACCTCGCGCAGGCGTGCCGCGGTCTGCTCGGCTGGAACGTCGTTGATGAATGCACCCATGGCCGCTTCGGAGCCGGCCAGGAACTTGAGCTTGTCGGCGGCCCGGCGCGGGCTGGTCAGCTGCAGGTGCAGGCGGGAAGCTTCACGTTCCTTGCCTGCCACCGGCGCCTGGTGCCAGGCGGAAATGTACGGGGTGGGAGTCTCGTAGAGGGCATCGAATCCGCGCAACAGATCGCGGTACATCACGGCCAGCTCGTCTTTCTCCGCCTCATTGAGCGCGGCGAAGTCCGGCACGTGGCGATGCGGCACCAGGTGCGCTTCCAGCGGCCAGCGTGCAGCGAAGGGCACGAACACGGAGAAGTGCTCGCCGGCAGCAACCATGCGCGTACCTTCCTTGCGTTCGAAGTCCAGGATGTCGCCCATCAGGGTGCGTCCGGTCTTCTCCAGGTGGGCCACCGCTTGGGCGGCCATCTTGGTGGCGGTCGGGGTCAGGTAGGGGTAGGCGTAGATCTGTCCGTGCGGGTGGTGCAGGGTCACGCCGATATCCTGGCCACGGTTCTCGAATGGGAACACCTGGGCAATGCCTTCCATCGCCGACAGGGCCGCGGTACGCTGCGCCCACGCGTCGATGACGGTGCGCGCCCGGGCATCATCCAGCGAGGCGAAGGAACCCTCGTGCTCCGGGGTGAACACCACGACTTCGCAGCGGCCGTAGGCCGGGGCAGGAACCTGCACCGGAGCAGCGGCCGGGATCCGGCCCAGATCCGGTCCCAGCGAGGGGAAGCGGTTCTCGAAAACCACGACATGGAAATCCTCGGCCGGAATTTCGCTGTGGCGGCCCTGGGTACTGGGGCACAGCGGGCATTCTTCCTTGGGTGGAAGGTAGGTGCGCGACTGGCGGTGGGCCGCGACGGCTACCCAGTCTCCGGTCAACCGGTCGTAGCGCAGCTGTCCAGGTTCCCCACGCGGATCCAGCGCCCTGGCGTCGGGTGCCGGTTCGGGGGCGATGGCATTGGCATCGGCGAAGAAGATCGCCTCGCGGCCATCGGCCAGGTGATGGACCCGGTGTGATATCAGGCCAGAAGGGATCCTGCCGGTAACGCTCATGATTCGACCACCTTTTCAATTTTCAAGTTCTCGATGTGCTGGCGGAGTTCCTCGACGGCCGTCTCGTCCAAGCCGTCGTCGCTGACGAGTGTGTCGATTTCGTGCAATGGAGCACTGGAGTACAAACCGGCCAAGCACCATTTGCTGGAATCCGCGACGACCACGCGGCTGTCACAGCGTTCCAGGAAAAGTCGATTGACTTCCACCTCGAGCATGTTCGGTGTCGTGATTCCGTCCTGGACGCTGAACCCGTGGACCCCCATGAAGCATCGGTCGACGTGCAGTGTCCGCAGGGCCGCAGTGGCCAGTGGACCGACCAACGCGTCGGATACCGTTCGCAGGCCACCGGTGAGCTGCACGGTCTGGCCTGCAGCCGGGGCATCTTGTAGGAGGTCGGCGATGCGCGGAGAGTTGGTCACAATCGTGAGGTCGGGGACTGCCCGCAGCAGACGGGCCACCTCATAGGTCGTAGTCCCCGACGTAAGGGAGATGGACATTCCTGGTTCAACCATTTGCGCCGCCGCACGGGCAATGGCCGCCTTCTGCGGCAACTGCAGAGTTGACTTGCGCTGGAATCCCGGCTCTTCAGCAGACGCAGATTCCTGGAGCAGTGCGCCTCCGTGGACCTTATGCAATTCGCCGTCCTTGACCAGGCGGTCCAGGTCACGGCGCACTGTCATGTGCGAAACGCCAAATTCCTCAGCCAACTGGGCTACCTTGACGGCACCGTTGGCACGAACTCTATCCAGAATCCGCCGTCGACGCTGGGTTGGGAAGTTCTCGCTCATCGGGACTCCTTGGCAGACAGGTTGAAATAACACGCTCCGTAAAGCGATACATCCCTAATTCAAACACACTCAAACATATTTGAACACATTTGAACATATTTTCAACCAGAACCGTCCACTTGCCGGGCAGCCCGAGAACGTAGATATCAGCCCCGAAAATACTTCGGGATCATCGCTCCGGCGTGCCGCTGCAAGTGCTTCGCCCTGCTTGCGCCAAGTCCGCGCGCAGTGGGGAGCTGGATTTTCGCGCGGCTACGGCGCCCCGGAGCCAATTTCGGCAAACACGCCTCATGATTCAGGCAAAATGACCAGGTCCAGATACGCCTTGAGGGTGCCAGCCATGTCAACATCGTCGGGAGACAAGAGCCACTGCACTTGGATCCCGTCCCACAGGGCCAGCAGCGACGCTCCCGCCACATGCGGGTCCACCCCGGGGCGCAGCCGACCAATGCTCTTCATGAATTCGAATTCAGCGCCGTACTCGCCGCGCAAGCGCTCGAAGCGGGCCTCGAAATACGAGCGCGCCGGATGATCGGAAGTGGTTGATTCCCCGCAAAGGGCTGCGTAGAGCTCGATCAACTCCGCGGCACCGTCGTTGAATTGCGCTTGCTCGACAATGGACTGGGCAAAGCGCTCACCAGTGCCCGGCGTGCCGTCGGTGACGGCGTCGCGGCGCTTGAGAGCGGCAATGAGAAGTTCCTGCTTGTTCGGATAGTGGTGCAAAACGCTGGTTTGGCTCATGCCTGCCGCGTCGGCAACATCCTGCACAGTTCCGCCGCGATACCCCCGCGCGCCGAATACCTGGAGGGCAGCCTGGGCGATCTGTTCCCTTCGGGCTGCAGATTTGGCATATGGACCGCGCCGGCGGCGGCCGGATTCATTGCTCGTCACAGTTACTCAGTGTAGGTAGGCCCAGCAGTATTCGAAAATGATGCATCGGCCTAGCAAGCCAGCATGATCGGCAAACAAGAAATTTGACCAAAACTGAGTAATCACTCTATTTTTGCAGTAACCTATTTCACATGCCCTCGTCCCGGGCACCATAAAGAAAACTACTTTTAAGTGAGCACGGATGCCATTGACAACAAGACGCCGCCTTCTCAAGGCCGGCCTGGGCGCCGCCGCCCTGGGCGTAATGACTGCATGCGGCACCGCAGGCCCCCGGTCTGCAGATGCCATGCCAACCATTGCGCCGGCCGCCCCAGGAGAAAAAGTCAGGCTGACATATTGGAGCTGGCTCAAGGATATCCAGCGAGTCGCAGATGCTTTCAACGCCATGCATCCGAATATCCATGTTGAGGCGGTTTGGATCCCCAGTGGAAATCAAGGCGGATACCCAAAGCTCTACTCTGCTCTCGCAGCAGGCGGAGGACCCGATCTGGCCCAAATCGAATTCCGCACCCTCCCGGAGTTCATGCTCGTCAATGGCGTCGTGGATCTCGCGGCGTACGGTGCGCAGCAGTACGCTCACCGATATGATCCGTCACTGTGGGGCCAGGTCAGTTTTCCCAACGGAATATTCGGCATGCCTCAGGATTCCGGGCCGATGGCAATGTTCTACCAGCCAGAAACTCTGGACAAAGTCGGCGCCGTCGCCCCGGAAACATGGGCGCAATGGGCCGAGATCGGGTCAGAACTGCGTCAAGCCAACAGCTACATCGACTGCTTCTCCCTCAGTGATGCCTCCTACTTCGTGTCCTACGCGGCACAAGCAGGAGCCCAATGGCTTCGGCCATCCGACGACGGCTGGGTCATTAATATGACCGACGACGCAACACTGGAAGTCGCCAGGTTCTTCGACCGGGCCATCGACGAAGATGTCGTAACTACCGCGATCTCGCCCTTCAGCCCGTCTTGGTATGCTGCGGCTGCATCCGGCCAGCTCGCCTCTGTCACCAGTGGGAACTGGGCTGATGCGCTTGTCAGCTCTGTCGCTGGCGGACAGGGCAAATGGAGGGTCGCATCGATGCCGAAGTGGACCCCGGGCGGATACGGCTCCAGCTACCTGGGCGGATCGACGGTTGCGGTTCTGGCTAATAGCCGCCATCCGCATGAGGCCTTGGAGTTCGCCGCCTGGATGACGTCCACGGAAGCCGGGATCAGCAACGAAATCGCGCACAGCGGCATTGGCTGGTCACCGGTTCCGGGCATCATCGGCGAGTCGCGCGAAGGCCCCTCCGAATTCTTCGGCGGGCAATCGTACAACAAGCAAGTCATTGTCCCAGCCAGCAAATCGCAGAATCCCAATTGGAGCTGGTGGCCGGTCACCCAGCAATCCTTCAATATCCTTTCCGACGGATTCCGCCGGAAAGCCGCCGGAACCAGCTTGGTCGATTCGGTGGTATCCGCAGAGCAGGAAATCATTGCGGTATTCCGCAATAAGGGCCTGAAGATCCGCAAGGAGGCATCATGAGCACGCCGACCATCACCCGAGGCACCCGGAGAAAACGTGGTCCCTCACCAAGCAGGTTTGAGCTCGCCCCGTGGCTGTTGCTCGCGCCTTTCCTCGCGCTCTTCACCCTGACTTTCATCTTGCCCATCATTGCAGCCATACAAGCCAGCTTCACCCGTATCACACGGCGCGGATTGTTCGGAGAAGCCGGCGTGCACAGCGAATTCGCTGGATTCGGCAATTACGCGCAAGCCCTGGGAGACGAAGCCTTCGTTGCTTCGATTGGCCGCATGATCGTGTTCGGCATCGTGCAGGTTCCCATCATGATCCTTCTTTGCACGGTCCTGGCTCTGCTGCTTGAGTCGGCGAGCGCCAAATGGCCGGCCTTTTTCCGGGCGGCGTACTTCCTGCCCTACGGCGTGCCGGGGGTCATTGCCACTATCCTCTGGTCATTCCTCTATGTTCCCGGCCTGAGCCCGATCATCGATGCCGCCTCAGCCGTCGGCTTGGAAGTCGATTTCCTCGGGCCACAGAGCATCTTGTGGTCCATCGCCAACATCGTGACATGGAGCTACACGGGCTACAACATGCTGATCATCATCGCGCAGCTCAAGGCAATTCCCGGCGAGATCTACGAAGCCGCACGCTTGGACGGGGCGGGTCCACTGCGTGTGGCATGGAATATCCAGCTGCCGCTCATCAGCCCGGCACTGGTCTTGACCACGGTCTTCTCCATCATTGGCACCTTGCAGCTTTTCGCCGAAGCGCAAGTTCTCATGAGTGTCGCACCCGCCATCGACAGCCAATACACCCCTAACCTTTCCGCCTACACAACCGCGTTCGCCTACAACGACTACAATGTTGCGGCTGCGCAATCCGTTCTCATTGCCTTGGCCGCATTCGCGCTCTCATTCGCCTTCCTGCGCCTGACCAATAGGAAGTCCTCATGACTCTGATCCGCCGCCAGTCCTTCGAAAAGCCCGCCTCTTCAAAACCAGCGGCTCTGATTGTCACGGCCTTGCTGACCATAGCCGCATTGTATTTCCTGGTCCCGGTCTACTGGGTCGTCGTTGCAGCAACGAAATCGACCCAGGACTTGTTCAGCACAAATGGTTTCCTCCTGTCCGGTGACTTCGTCCTATGGAAAAATCTGGGCCAGGTTCTGGCCTATGACGGCGGAATTTTCCTGCGCTGGTTCATGAACTCGTTGCTATACGCGGGGGCAGGGGCGCTGATTGCCGCTTACCTTGCTGCAGCTGGCGGATACGCCCTGGCCAAGTACCGTTTCCGCGGAAGCAATCTGGTCTTCGGTGTGGTCTTGGGAGGCGTTCTCGTGCCTGGAACCGCAACCGCCTTGCCCCTATTCCTGTTGTTCAGCGAAATGGGGCTGTCCAATACCTATTGGAGTGTCCTGCTGCCATCATTGGTGTCCCCGTTCGGCCTGTTCCTCTGCCGCGTTTACGCTTCCAGCACCGTGGATAGCGCGTTACTCGAAGCCGCGCGCCTGGATGGCGCAAGCGAACTGCGGATCTTCCACACGATAGGACTCAGAGTCCTGTCCCCTGCTCTGGTGACGGTATTCCTGTTCCAGCTTGTCGGAATCTGGAATAACTATTTCCTTCCCCTGGTGATGCTGTCCGATTCGGATCTCTATCCAATTACCCTGGGCCTGAACACCTGGCTGGGACAGGTTGACCGCCTGCCAGAATTCTACGAGCTGACCACCGGCGGCGTCTTGCTGTCCACTATTCCCTTGGCCATTGCCATGATCGTCCTGCAGCGCTTCTGGCGCGGGGGCCTGACCGAAGGATCCGTTAAATGACTTCCCCAACAGCCTATCTGTCCGATACCGCCCCGGGCGGAGGCCGGCGCCTGCCGGCAACGTCCTGGACCCACAGTGATGCCCCTGAACTGAGCCTCGATGGACAGTGGAAGTTCCGCTGGCTCCCTGGCGTACCGGGCACGCCCGGAGGGCGCGGACTGCTGCCGGCAGGCGAGCTTCCCGAGTCCATGGCAGATGCTGGCTATGACGACTCGAGCTGGGACAGCATCGCAGTCCCTGGGCACTGGGTATTGCAGGCCGATGGCGCCTACGGACGCCCTTCGTACACGAACGTCCAATTTCCCTTCCCTTGCGACCCGCCCTATCCACCGGATGAGAATCCTACCGGCGACTACCGGCGGACCTTCGAAGTGCCCCAGAGCTGGACTTCCGGAATGGAGCGGCTGGTGCTGCGCTTCGACGGCGTTGAATCCCGGTACAAGGTATGGGTCAATGGGCAAATGATTGGCTGGGGTACCGGTAGCCGCCTTGCCCAGGAATTCGATGTGAGCTCGGCCGTAGCCGCCGGTGAAAATACAATCGTTGTCCGCGTGCACCAATTCTCCGCTTCGAGCTACGTCGAGGACCAGGACCAGTGGTGGCTCCCGGGAATTTTCCGATCGGTAACGCTCAAGGCCCGTCCGCACGGCAGCATTGACGACCTCTGGATAAAAACCGGCTATTCCTCCGGTACCGGAATCATTACACCAGAAATCATGGCCGCTGACGATGCGTTCCCGCTACGTTTCGTTGTTCCCGAACTGGAAATCGACGAAGTGTGGCAAAGCCGCGAGGATATCCGAGAGGTGGAAGTGCCCGCCGTTTCCCCATGGAGCGCTGAGCGGCCAAAACTCTATGGAGCAACCGTTTCCAGCACTGGCGAGACCATCAGCCTGCGGCTAGGTTTCCGCACGGTAAGAATTGCAGGCGACCAGTTCCTGGTCAACGATCGCAAAGTGGTCTTCAACGGGGTGAACAGGCATGAAACCCACCCGCTCCTCGGCCGGGCGTTCGATGAGCAATTCGCACGAGAAGACCTGATGCTAATGAAGCGCTTCAATGTCAACGCCATTCGCACCAGCCACTATCCGCCGCATCCGCGGCTCCTGGACTTGGCCGACGAGCTCGGTTTCTGGGTCATACTCGAAAACGATCTGGAAACCCACGGATTTGAACGTCACGGCTGGCAGGGCAATCCCAGTGACGACCCGGCCTGGCGAAGTGCCTATCTTGATCGGATGGAGCGGACTTTCGAACGGGACAAGAACCATCCCTCAATCATCATGTGGTCGCTTGGCAACGAGTCCGGCACCGGGGCCAACCTTGCCGCGATGTCCGCATGGATCCATGCGCGGGATAGCAGCCGCCCGGTGCATTATGAAGGCGACTACACCGGAGAATACACCGATGTGTATTCGCGAATGTACGCTTCGTTCCCCGAAGTGCAGACAATTGGAGAGGACCGGATGACCGCTCCGCTGCTGGGATGCACCACCGCAGAGGCCGCGCGCCAGCGGACCAGGCCCTTCCTGTTGTGCGAGTATGCGCACGCCATGGGCAATGGGCCCGGAGGATTGCAACGGTATGCGGATCTGGTGGACCGCTATCCCCGGTTGCATGGAGGCTTCGTCTGGGAATGGCGTGACCACGGGCTGCAGGCCAGCACACCGGATGGCAAGAGCTTCTATGCTTACGGCGGCGATTTCGGCGAGGAGCTCCACGATGGCACCTTCGTCATGGACGGACTGGTCCTCTCCGATTCCACTGCCTCACCGGGGCTCCATGAGTTCAAGCATGTAGTCGCCCCGATCAAGTTCTCCCTGTCCTCCGTGGACGGACACCGGGTGCGCTTGGGCATCCGGAATGACCGCCACAGTGCCGACAGCGGCGACCTCGCATTCAGCTGGCGCTTGGAAGCGGCCGGGCATCCGGTCGCTAGTGCAGAATTCTTGGTATCCGGCTCTGACGACGCGCTGGAAGCTGGCGAAACTGCCACGGTTGAACTCGCCTTGCCGTACCCCCTGCCCGCAGGCGAAAACTGGTTAACCGTGGAGGCGCGGCTGGCCGAGGATGCAGCGTGGGCGGCCGCGGGCCATGAGGTGGCCAGCGCCCAATGGCCGATAGCTGCTCCATCCACCGCAATGCCGGGGCCGCGACCCGCACGGTTGCCCTCTTCGGCTGATGCGGGCGGAGCATCGATCCCTCTGGACAATGGCCGGATGCAGCTTGGTGCCGCAGTTTTCGCCGAGGGCAAGCTCATGGAGTTGGCCGGGCAGCCGGTGCATGGGCCGCGGCTGGAGTTGTTCCGCGCACCCACCGACAATGACCGTGGCGCACACTTCGGCAGCTATAACCATTCTGATCCCTGGCAGGAAGATGAGCACGGAGTCCCGGGCAATGGAGAACCCGGTCCGTCAAATGCGGACCTCTGGACGGCGGCCGGATTGGACCGGCTGAAGGCGCGGGTGCTCAGTGTCGCTACCGGTCCGGGCCGTGTGCAGGTGGCGACCAGGTATTCAGCAGCGGACCAGGCCTGCTCCATCCGAGTCGACGAGCAATGGAGCCTGGACGAGTCCGGCCTGTGGCTTCGCATCGATATGGTTCCAAGCCGAGGCTGGACATCGGTGTGGCCCCGATTCGGCGTGCGTTTCCAACTGGGCAAGGAGGTCGATTCGGCATCCTGGTACGGCTTGGGCCCGCACGAATCCTACCCGGACAGCCGTCTGGCGGCACGAGTAGGCCGCTACAGTGCAAGCATTGACGATTTGCCGGTCGAATACGCACGTCCGCAGGAAACAGGGCACCGCAGCGATTTGCGCGAATTGGAGCTCGGCGTGGGCGGTGCGCCGTGGCTGCGCATCGAGGCCTGGCCCGACGGATTGGACCGCCGCCCCGGTTTCACGCTCAGCCGCCACACGGCACAGCAGCTTGCCGGCGCTGCCCATCCGCACGAGCTGCCGGAACCAACCAACTCCTGGCTGTACCTGGATGCGGCCCAGCATGGCGTAGGTTCCCGGGCCTGTGGTCCCGATGTCTGGCCGGAAGACGCGCTGCGCCCCGAGGCGCGCTCCTTGCTCCTGCGGATCACCGGATTGACAGGGAACGAAACCTCGCGGAGCGGGTAGCGCCGCGAACTTCCCTGCCGCTCATCGCGGCTGGACCGGGCCAATCAGCCAGCTGGCTTCATGGCTGGCGCCCGGGGCCAGCGCGATGACGTCCTGGCCGGAGTTGAAGCCGCCGGGCGGGCAGGTCATCGGCTCGATGGCCAGCCCGGTGCGGTCAAGCGCCGGATCATCGCGGTCTGCGGTGTGGATCTGGACCCACGGGCAGGCTTCGTCCCAGGTGATCTGCGACCCGAGGCCCTTGGTGTCGGTGATCGATGCGCTGAATGAGCCGTCCGCGTCGGCGGCCAGGGAAGTGTAGGCATGATCGATGAAGAGGTCCCCGATCGGCTTCGGGGTGCGGAAATCCAGCTCGGTGCCAGCCACCTGAACCACCTCCCGCGGCAGCAGGCGCGCGCCGTCGGTGAGCTGCGCCTTGCCGGCTGGCAGGGTGAAAGTCCATTCATCCGCCTTCTTGCCCGGTGCGACCAGGTAGGCGTGCGAACCCCAGGCGAAGGGCGCGGTGCCCTGCCCGAGGTTGGTGGCGGTGGCGATGGTGCGCAGCCCGCCGGCTTCCAGCCGGTAGTCGATCACCAGCTGCACCTCATAGGGGTAGCCGGGGTTCGGGACGATCACGGTGCGCAACTGGGCGGAGCTGCCGCGGCGCCCGGTGATCTCGAAGCTGGTATCGGCCACCAGGCCGTGCAGCGCGTGGCCGCGCTCCGGCTCGGTGATCGGCAACTGCAGCTCCTGGCCTTCCCAGTGGTAGGCCCCGTCGATCACCCGGTTGGGCCAGGGGGCCAGGATGGCGCCGGAGAACACCGGGCGCGCGCCATGCGGATCGAAGGCGCGCACCAGCGGGCGGCCACCGTAGTCCAGGGACACCAGTGTGGCGCCCACCGTGGCCAGCTGCGCGGTGAAGCCGTGGGCTCGCAGCGTGAGCACCGTTCCGTTGGCGGTGTCCTGCTGCGGCATTGCTTGGCGATCCATTTCGTCATCCTTCTGCTGTGCTGGGAAACCATCGGGCACGCACAGGCCCTCCCGCAATTGCGTGCGAGAGGGCCCCTGGCGCTAATCAAATGCTAGTTGCCCGCACCTGCGCGGCGCTTGTTGTAGATGTCGAAGGCGACTGCCAGAAGCAGCACGACGCCCTTGACGATCTGCTGGGTGGAAGCTCCCACGCCCATCAGCTGCATGCCGTTGGACAGCACTGCCATGACCAGGCCACCGACGATAGCGCCGGTAACGCGTCCGACACCGCCGGTGGTCGAGGCGCCGCCGATGAAGCAGGCCGCGATGGCGTCGAGCTCGAACATGTTACCCGCACCTGGCTGGGCGCCGTTGGAACGCGAGGAGAAGACCACTCCGGCCACGCCGGAGAGCAGGCCCATGTTGATGAAGATCCACATGTT
Source organism: Glutamicibacter sp. 363 (assembly GCF_052379505.1). Classification (NCBI taxonomy): domain Bacteria; kingdom Bacillati; phylum Actinomycetota; class Actinomycetes; order Micrococcales; family Micrococcaceae; genus Glutamicibacter; species Glutamicibacter sp. 363. The sequence continues at coordinate 17,252 of NZ_JBQSYR010000002.1, forward strand.
GATGCGCTTCACGTTCACGCCTGAGAGCTTGGCTGCCGACAGGTTGCCGCCGATGGCGTAGACGTGGCGGCCGAAAACGGTCTTGGTGGTCAGCACGTGGTAGCCCAGGATCAGGGCAGCCAGGATGATCAGCACGATCGGCATGCCGCGGCTGGTGGCGATCTGCCAGAAGAACCAGAGGATGATGATGCCCGAGATGATGTTCTTGGCCAGGAACATGGCCATGGATTCAACGCTCTGGCCGTACTTGGCGCGTCCAGCGCGGTTGCGCCACTGCGAAACGAACAGTCCGGCCACGGCGATCACGCCGATGATCACGGTGAACAGGTCGAATCCGTTGCCGCCCAGCAGCCCGTTGAGGAAGCCGCCGGCGATCTGGCCGTATTCGCCGGGGAACGGCGAGAGCGAAACGTTGCTCAGCACTTCGTAGGTCAGGCCGCGGAAGAGCAGCATGCCGGCCAGGGTCACGATGAACGCGGGAATGCCCACGTACGCCACCCAGAAGCCCTGCCACAGGCCGCACAGGGCGCCCACGGCGATGCCGGCGAGCATGCCGACCCACCAGGGCAGATCCCCCTTGATGACAATGACCGCGGAGACCGCACCGGTCAGCGCCACGAGGGAGCCGACCGACAGGTCGATGTGCCCGGCGACGATCACCAGGATCATGCCCAGGGCGAGGATCAGCACGTAGGAGTACTGCAAGATGATGTTGGTGATGTTGATCGGGCTGAGCAGCAGCCCGTTGGTCAGGATGGTGAACAGCACCACGATGAGCACGAAGGCAATGTAAATGCCCGAGGTGCGCAGGTTCTTGGTGAAGATATCCTTCAGCTCGCTTGTGATGGTCATCGGGTGCTTTCCTTCTCGATGGTCATGAGTTCCATGAGGCGTTCCTGGGTGGCTTCGCTGCTGGGCAGCTGGCCGGTCATTCGGCCGTAGGCCAGGGTGTAGATGCGGTCGCAGATGCCCAAGAGCTCTGGCAGTTCGGAGGAGATCACCAGCACGGCCTTGCCGGCAGCCGCCAGCTCGTTGATGATGGTGTAGATCTCGTATTTGGCGCCGACGTCGATGCCGCGGGTGGGCTCGTCGAGGATCAGCAGCTCGGGTGCGGTGTGCAGCCATTTGCCCAGCACGACCTTCTGCTGGTTGCCGCCCGAGAGGTTCCCGACCTTCGCCATCACGTTCGGGGTCTTGATGCGCATGGACTTGCGGTAGTGCTCGGCAATCTGGATCTCCTTGTTGCCGTCCACGAAGCCCTTGGAAGAGATCTTGTCCAGGCCGGCCGCGGTGGTGTTCACGCGGATGTCCTCGATCAGGTTCAGCCCGAACTTCTTGCGGTCCTCGGAAACGTAGGCGATGCCGGCCTTGATGGCCTTGCCCACGGTGGAGGTGTCCACCGGCTTGCCGTCCATCTTGACCGTGCCGGTGATGTTCCGGCCATAGCTGTGGCCGAAGATGCTCATCGCCAATTCGGTGCGCCCGGCGCCCATCAGTCCTGCAATGCCGACGATTTCGCCGGCGCGGACCTCCAGGTTGGCGCCTTCCACCACGGTGCGGTCCTGCTGGACCGGGTGCTGGACCGACCAGTCCTGGACCTCGAAGACCACGTCGCCGATCTGCGGTACGCGTTCCGGGTAGCGGGAGGACAGTTCGCGGCCCACCATGCCGCGGATGATGCGGTTCTGGTTGGACCCGGGATCGGCCATGTCCAGCGCCTCGATGGACTGGCCATCGCGGATGATCGTGGTGGTGTTGGCAATGTCCTCGATCTCGCCGAGCTTGTGCGAAATGATGATCGAGGTGATGCCCTGTTCGCGCAGTCCGCGCAGCAGGTTCAGCAGGTGCTCGGAGTCGTCGTCATTCAGCGCGGCGGTCGGTTCGTCCAGGATCAGCAGCTTGACGTTCTTGCTCAGCGCCTTGGCGATTTCCACCAGCTGCTGCTTGCCCACGCCCAGCTGGCCTACCGGGGTGACCGGCAGTTCGTCCAGGCCCACGCGGGCCAGCAGGTCCGCGGCGCGGTGGTTGGTCTCGTTCCAGTCGATGAAGCCGCCGCGCGCGGTTTCGTTGCCGAGGAAGATGTTCTCGGCCACCGACAGGTACGGCACCAGCGCCAGCTCCTGGTGGATGATCACGATGCCCTGGGCTTCGGAGTCCTTGATGTTCGAGGCCTTGAGCTCTTCGCCTTCGAAAATGATCTGGCCCTCGTAGCTGCCGTGCGGGTAGACCCCGGAGAGCACCTTCATGAGGGTGGATTTTCCGGCGCCGTTCTCTCCGCAGATAGCGTGGATTTCGCCCTTGCTAACCGAAAGGTTGACGCCGTCCAGCGCCTTGACTCCGGGAAAAGTCTTGGTGATGTCCTGCATGTGCAGGATCGTGGTGTCCATAGTGCAGACGTCCTTGGTGTGTGCTGTGATCGGTGCATCCGGTGGGCGGGAGGGCGGCTTGCCCTCCCGCCCACCGGATTGCGGCCTGGGAGACTACTTGGTCTGGCCGGCCTTGACTTCCTCGGCCGTGTAGTACTCGGAGTCGACCAGCAGGGAGGTGATGTTGTCCTTGACGACGATGTCCGAATCCAGCAGGTAGGAAGGAACAACCTTCTTGCCGTTGTCGTAGGTTTCGGTGTCATTGGCTTCCGGCTCGCCGCCGCCTGCGTAGGACTTCACTGCCTCGACAGCCTGGGTAGCCAGCTTGCGGGTGTCCTTGAAGATGGTTGCGTACTGCACGCCATCGTCGATCAGCTTCACCGAAGCGATTTCTGCATCCTGGCCCGAGATGATCGGCAGGCCGGCCTCGATGGTCTTGCCGTAGCCGGCGTTGGACAGTGCGGTGATGATGCCGCGGGAGATGCCGTCGAATGGCGAGAGGATGCCGTCGATCTTGGTCTTGCCGCCCTGGTAGTGGGCGGTAATCAGGTCTTCCATGCGCGACTGGGCTTCTTCCTGGCTCCAGCGCAGGGTAGCTGCCTGCTCGATCTTGGTCTGCCCGGACTTGACCGTCAGGGTGCCGTCATCCAGGTAGGGCTTGAGGGTATCCATGGCGCCCTTCCAGAAGAAGTGCGCGTTGTTGTCGTCGATCGAACCGGCGAAGAGCTCGACGTTGAACTTGCCCTCCTTGCTGGTGCGCTTGCCTTCCTCATCGGCCAGGCCCATGCCGGTCAGCAGCGAGGTTGCCTGCTGGACGCCGACGTTGTAGTTGTCGAAGGTGACGTAGAAGTCGACGTTCTCGGTGCCGTTGATCAAGCGGTCGTAGGAGATGATCGGGATGTCCTGGTCCGCTGCGGCCTGCAGCTGGGTGGACAGCGCGGTGCCGTCGATGGAAGCGACCACGAGGATGTCTGCACCCTTGGTGATCATCTGGTCGATCTGCTGCTGCTGGGTCGGGATGTCATCGTTGGCGAACTGCATGAAGACCTCGTAGCCGGCTTCTTCAAGCTGCGACTTCACGGCCTCACCGTCGGCGATCCAACGCTCGGAGGTTTCGGTTGGCATTGCGACGCCTACCTGGATGTCCTCCGGGGCCGTGCTTTCGCCTTCGGCACCCGCGCCACCGCCGGCACCGCTGCCGCCACATGCTGCCAGTGCGCCAACGAGCGCGAGGGATCCAAACGTGGCTACCGCTCGACGAGCCCAGTTATTCCGTGCCATCTTTTCCTCCTGCGTATTCCGATTCATCCCGGCAGTGCGACCGGGCTCACACCATGTTAGCGCTAACAACGTGAGTTGCGCCACCCCAGATGATAACAATTTGATATTAACCGGACAAGACAGCCTAGAGGTTCCAGCATGTTGACGTGGATCATGAGCGAATGACCGCCTAACTGCCCCCGGGTGCAGTGCGGCCAAGGGGCTTGCCGAAGCGCCTTCAGCGTGTGTAATGGCAGGCTCGGAACACCCAAGGAACGACAAGGTAAAGCTACTACGGCCATGCTTGTCACGGCAGCCCTCGCAGTTAGCCCTGCGAGAATGGCCTTTGCAAGCCCGTCGACGCGCAGTGCGCGTGGCGGCAGGGATCCCGGACATAGTATTGGGCCATGACTACACAAAGGTCCAGCGTTCTTCCGGCACCCCCGGACGAGGTATCCGCCTGGTTTGCCCGGCCGGGCGCGATTCGCCGGCTGCTGCCGCCCTGGCTTCCGCTCAAGGTCATCGAAGAAGCCGGCTCCTTGCGTGGGGGAACCGCGGCACTGGGGCTGCCTGGCGGCCTGCGCTGGTACGCCCAGCACAAGCCCTCCGACTACCTCGAGAATCGGCGGTTCGTCGACGAGCTGCAGGCTCGCGGCGTGCGGGCGGCCCCCACGCGCGTGGCTCATTGGCGTCATGAACACCTCACCGAGCCCGCGGGATCCGGGCACACCACCGTCACCGACCGCGTCAGCTCCAATCTGCCCGCAACGCAGATCGAACGGATGCTGGACTACCGCCACCGCCAGCTCGCCGCCGATTTCGCCGCCCATGAGCGGGCGTCCGAGGCCGGACTGGAACCGTTGACCATCGCGGTCACCGGAAGCAATGGCATGGTCGGCACCGCGTTATGCGCCTTCTTGTCCACCGGCGGGCACCGAGTCATCAAGCTGGTGCGCCGCGCGCCGCAATCCACGGACGAACGACGTTGGGATCCGCTGGCTCCGGAGCACGACCTGCTAGACGATTGCGACGCGGTCATCCACCTCGCCGGAACAAGCATCTTCGGCAGGTTCAGCGACTCGCACCGGCAGGCGATCGAGGCAAGCCGCATCGAACCCACCCGGGCTCTGGCTGAGCTGGCGGATCGCTCCGGCGTCTCCCGATTCATCAGCGCCTCGGCCATCGGCATCTACGGTGCCTCGGCCGGAGCCGCCCCGATTGATGAGCAGTCGCCTCCTGAAGTAGGGGGCGCGGACTTCTTATCCGGCGTGGTCCAACGCTGGGAGCAAGCAACCGGGCAAGGCGAGACGAGCATGCGCCGGGTGCAGATCCGCACCGGCGTGGTGCTCAGCCCTTCGGGTGGCATGCTCGCGGTGCTGCGCCCGATCTTCGCCGCCGGCTTGGGTGGCCGCTTGGGCACGGGAGAACAGCGCCTGTCCTGGGTTGGCCTCGACGATCTCATTGATATCTACCATCGGGCTTTGTGGGACACGCAGCTGAGCGGCCCGGTGAACGCGGTGTCCCCTCACCCGGTCAGCAACGCCGAATTCACCAGCGCCTTGGCCAAGGCACTGCGCCGCCCGGCCATCATTCCGGTGCCTGCAGCCGCCCCGAAACTGCTGCTGGGAACCCAAGGCGCCAAGCTATTGGCCATGGCAGATCAACAGGTGGTCCCGCAGAAGCTGCTGGATGCCGCGCACCACTTCCGCTTCGCACAAATCGAGCAAACTCTGGCCCACTGCTTGGGTTCACCGACCCGGGGAGACCGAGCCGAGGCAAACTCGCTTCCGCCCAAGCCTTAATAGGCATTGGCCAGCACCCGGTGGTGCTGGCCAACCTAAGGTCCCTGTGCGCCTACAGGCCTTGAGCCAAGCGGTAGTACGCCTGGTTCAGCCGCACCTGTTCGGCAAAGCCGCGGCGCGTGGTGCTCTCGTCGATCACCAGCAGCTCGGTGCCGGCGATTTCGGCGAAGACCTCGAAGGCCTCGATTCCGGCGGCCGTGGACATGACCGTATGGTGGGCTCCGCCGGCGGTCAGCCAGGACTCCGCCGAGGTGGAGAAGTCAGGTCGCGGCTGCCACACGGCACGCGCCACCGGAAGGTTCGGCAGTTCCTGCGGCGGGGTCACCACGTCAACCACGTTTGCGGTCAAGCGGAAACGCTCGCGCATATCGGCCATCGAAACCACCACGGCGCCGGTGGTAGCCGCGGCGTTGAACACCATGCGCACCGGGTCCTCGCGTCCCCCAATGCCCAGCGGATGGATTTCGATACGCGGCTTGTCGGTGGTCAGCGACGGGCAGACCTCGAGCATGTGGGCGCCGAGGATCAGCTCCTTGCCCGGGGTCAGGTCATAGGTGTAGTCCTCCATCAGCGAAGCGCCACCGGGCAGCCCGGCGCCCATCACCTTCGCGGCACGCACCAGCACCGCGGTCTTCCAGTCGCCTTCGGCGCCGAAGCCGTAGCCCTTGCCCATCAGCCGCTGGACCGCGAGGCCCGGCAGCTGCTTGAGCCCGCCAAGGTCCTCGAAATTGGTGGTGAAAGCCCAAGCGCCCAGCGCACGCAGGAACGACTCGATGGCCAATTCCTGGCGTGCGGCGTAGCGCAGCGACTCGTGGCGGACTCCGCCGGCGCGCAGCTCCGCGGCGACATCGTATTCACGCTCGTATTCGACTACCAGCGCGTCCACATCGCCCTCGGCAACCGCTTCTACGGCTTCGACCAAGTCGTTGACCGCCCAGGTGTTGACCGAGACGCCAAACCGCAGTTCGGCCTCGGTTTTGTCCCCTTCGGTGACCGCGACGTTGCGCATATTGTCTCCGAAGCGGACCAGCTTCATCGACTGGGTGGCATTCCAGCCGGCGGCACCGCGAACCCAGGTGCCCACGCGTCCGGCAACCGCCGGATTGGAAACGTGGCCGACCACGGTAGTGCGGGTGGCCCCGATCCGGGTGGCCAGATAGGCGTATTCACGGTCGCCGTGGGCGGCCTGGTTCAGGTTCATGAAGTCGAAGTCGATGGTGTCCCACGGCAGCTCGACATTCGCCTGGGTGTGCAGGTGCAGCAGCGGCTTGGCCAGTGCCTTCAAACCCGAGATCCACATCTTGGCCGGGCTGAACGTGTGCATCCAGGTGATTACGCCCAGCACGTTGTCATTCGAGTTTGCATCCAGCATGGCCCGGCGGATCGATTCCGCGTCCTTGAGCACCGGCTTCCAGATGACCTTCGCCGGGACCTGCTCGGATCCGTCCAGGGCCTCGGCGACCTCGCGCGATTGCTCGGCGACCTGTCGCAGGGTTTCGTCGCCATACAGGTCCTGGCTTCCGGTGAAGAACCAGATTTCCTTGGATTCATATGCCTTGCTCATGGTGTCCTTTCGGATTGAAGTTTTTGGCCGCCAGCGAGCGGCTATTGTCCGTAAACGTTTTGGTAGCGCGCGTAGAGCGCGTCAATATCTTCGCCTCGCATCGGCAGTGGATCGCCGAGCTGGCGGGCAATATGGACCGTGCGGGCGACTTCCTCGCACATCACCGCGGCCTTGACCGCCGCTCGGGCGTCCTTGCCGATGGTGAAGGGGCCATGGTTTTGCATCAGCACGGCCGGACTGCGCGATTCGCTCAACGTTTGGACGATGCCGCGGCCGATGGAATCATCGCCAATGATCGCGAACGGGCCCACCGGGACTGGCCCACCGAACTCGTCGGCCATCATGGTCAGCACGCAGGGGATTTCCTCGCCGCGCGCGGCCCAGGCGGTGGCGTAGGTCGAGTGGGTGTGCACCACTCCCCCAACGTGGGGCATGTGCTGGTAGGTGTAGGCATGCGCCGCGGTATCCGAAGACGGAGCGCGTGTACCCTCCAAGAGCTCACCGTCTAGCGTGCAGACCACCATGGATTCGGCTGTCAGCTCGTCATAGGAGACCCCCGAGGGTTTGATCACGAACAGGTCCGCGCTGCCGTCGGGAACCTCCGGATTCCGCACGCGCTGCGAGACATTGCCGGCGGTCCAGACGACCAGCTCATAGCGTGGCAGTTCCGCGTGCAGGGCAGCGACGACCTCACGGACGCGGGCAACTTCTTGACGCATGGTGTTCGGGTAGCTGGCTAATGTTTGAGCGTGGCTCATCGGTTTCTCCTAAGTGCCGGGATGAAAGTGTTTTTAGATGGCCGTGATGGCCGCGCGTTCGATGTCCAGACCGGCCTGATAGGCGCGCAGGTATTGTGCGTATCCGGCCACGTCCTGCTGCTGCGGGGCCAGCTCCTGCAATTCGGCGTTCGCGAAAACCTGCGAATTCAGGTACTCCGCGAGGCTGGCTGCCGAGTTCGTCGCGACGCGGTGCCGGTAGGCTGCCAACACCGCAATTCCCCAGGCACCGCCATGTTCCGCGGTGCTGCCTACCGATACCGGGACATTAAGCGCCGCCGCCAGGAGCCGCTGCGCTGCCTGCGCGGTCCGGAAGATGCCGCCATGGGCGAACAGCTTATGGATTTTCACGCCCTCGCCGGCGAGGATTTCCATGCCCAAGCTCAGCGTGGCGAATACCGAATACACCTGAGTGCGCATCAGATTCGCGAGGTTAAACGTTGAATCCGGGGTGCGTACCAGCAGTGGGCGCCCCTCGGGCAGCCCGGTCACCGGTTCTCCAGACAGGTAGTTGTAGGCGAGCAGTCCACCGCCGTCCGCTGCACCGTCCAGTGCCGCGGCAAGCAGCGTCTGGTAGACCTGATTCGTGGAGGCTTCATGTCCTAGCCCCTGGGCAAACTGGCCGAAAAGCGCGGCCCAGCTGGCTAGTTCACTGGCACCGTTATTGCAGTGCACCATGGCCACCGGATCTCCGGTGGGAGTGGTGACGATGTCAATTTCGGGGTGCACTTCACGCAGCGGGGCATCGAGGACAACCATCGCAAAGATGGAGGTTCCCACCGAGACGTTCGCGGTGCGTTGCGCTACGGAGTTGGTAGCAACCATTCCGGTGCCTGCGTCCCCTTCCGGCGGGCAGCAGATCGCTCCCGGCTGCAGCTGCCCGGTGGGGTCAAGCAAAAGTGCTCCGGCCTCAGTCAGGCTGCCGGCCTCGGTTCCAGCGGCAAGGACCTCCGGCAAGAGCTGCTCCAGCGAACCTGCAGCTCCCAATGGCTTCGCCAACCGGTCAAAAGTCTCTATAAAAGCCTTGTCGTAACCGAGGTCGGCGCTGTCCAGTGGGAACATTCCCGAGGCGTCACCAGCACCGAGCACCCGGCGCCCGGTGAGCTGATGATGGATGAACCCGGCCAGGGTATTCAAGCTTGAGACCGCGCCTACGTGTTCTTCGTGATCCAGCAGCGCCTGATAGTAGTGCGCAACCGACCAACGCAGTGGGATGTTGTAGCCAAAGGCCTCGCTGAGCTGATTGGAGGCCTGTTCGGTCGAGGTATTGCGCCAGGTGCGGAAGGGAACTAGCAGTTCATCGGATTTATCAAAGGCGAGGTAGCCGTGCATCATCGCCGAGACGCCAATGGCCGCAAAGGCAGTGGGGCGCACTCCATATTGGTGCTGGGTATCAACCAGCAGATCCGCAAAGCAGCTCTGCAGACCCGCAATCATTGCTTCGCGGGAATAGGTCCAGCGTCGATCCACGAACTGGTTTTCCCACCCGTGGTTGCCGGTGGCGAGTTGCTCGTGGTTGGGACCGATGAGACTAGCCTTGATATTCGTTGAACCAAATTCGATCCCCAGAACTGCCTGCCCCGAACCAATCACCTCGGGCGCGGACAAACCTGCTTGCTGGCCAGTCATGGATTCTCCGTCCTCGCACCCGCACGGCAGGTGGCTATCGTTGCGTCGCCGCACCGCTGTTCTTCGGAAGAAGAGATCACAGGGTTCGGTCGGAACATTTACATTATGTTAGCGCTAACAAAATGCGATGCGCAACACATGACGAAGATTAGCTACCTGTCGATTGGGCTGAACTCAGTTTCGCGGTGGTGGGGCGGTACTGGCTCGGACGACCATGGTGGGCGCGATCATGCGCGGCTCCTGCAGCCCTCGTTCGCCACCGAGCAGCTCGGTTAGCGCGGCGCGACCCACGTCGGCAAAGGGCTGGCGCACCGTGGTGAGCTTCGGGATGTAGAACTCGGCGATCTGCAGGTCATCAAAGCCAACCACCGATACGTCCTCCGGCACGCTCAGGCCGGCCTCCCAGAACGCCCGCAGCAGCCCGATGGCCAAATAGTCGTTGGAGGCAAAGACGGCGGTTATTTCCCCGGCCTTCACCCGAGGTGCGAGGCTGACCCCCGCGGCATAACCGCTGGGGGCCAGCCAGGATTCCGCCGGGAACTCCACCGCGTCATAGCCTGCTGCGGCCATGGCTTCACGCCAACCGATATTCCGCTCCGTGGCATCAAACCAACCGGATGGGCCTGAAACATGGACGATCTTTCGGTGCCCCAAGGAGAGCAAATGCTCCGTCGCCTGTCGGGCGCCGTCGCGCTGATCGACATAAACGTAGTGCACCGGATCCCCCGCCGGAACATCGGTCCGTGCGGCTACCACCACCACCGGCACTTTCAGCTTCAGGTCGTCAATCGCGGCGGTGACCTTGTCATGCGGGGCGACCACCACCACGCCGTCCACGCTCTGGTCGGTGAGGTGGTTCAGGGCCGTGACCGCACCGCCAAAGTCATAACTATCCATGGAGGTCATGGTGACAAAATATCCCTGTGCGCGAGCAGCGGCTTCCACCGCGAGCACGGTGGACTGCGGCCCAAAGAATTCGCTGCCGATGGTCAGGATGCCGATGGTGCGCGTCTGCGCCGTGGCCAGGGCGCGCGCGGCAAGGTTGCGCCGATAACCGAGCTCCTTGATGGCCTCCAGCACTCGCACTCGCGTGCCTTCGCGGACATTTGGGTGATCATTCAATACGCGCGACACGGTTTGGTGGGAGACCCCGGCGACGGCTGCCACGTCCGCCATCGAGGGCGGTCGATCCGATGCGTTGCCATCTTCAGGCTTGAATGTATTCACATCCGCCATTATTGCAAACACTAACCCGCGGGCCGGAGCAGCCTCTCTGAACTCGGATCGACTGGAGCATCGAAATTTATATTCTACGATAGGAATATATGTTCCGTGAAGGAATCAGACCTAGGTTTCATCTGGTTCAATGCTTCATTCTCGCAACTCGAGCATCTTCAGTTTCTTGACTCGTAATGGTTGAGACATTTAGTCAAATATGCCTTTCCCGGTCCCCCTGTACAGAACCAGAAGTACTCGAGGCACGCATTAAAAGGCGTCGGCAAGAGCACAAGGTGGTGGCCACTTCAAGACCGAAGTGGCCGCCACCTTGGCAATTGGCTCGCAACTATCGAGCAACCTGAGGTCCAGCACCTGCCTCGGCTTCGGCCAACTCCTCGTCGTGGCCACCGAGCTGTTCCAGCTCATGTGCCAGCTCGGCCAGTTCAGCACCGCCGGCCATCTGGGCGGTCAACTCTTCCACGGTAATTTCCGATTTGGAATAGTAGCCAATAGCGCGGCCACGCTTGAGCAGCAGGAATGAGTCGCCGACCGGATAGGCGTGGTGCGGGTTATGCGTAATGAAGATGACCCCCAGCCCGCGGTCCCTGGCCTGGAGAATGTAGCGCAGCACCACACCAGACTGCTTAACACCCAGAGCAGCCGTGGGCTCGTCCAAGATCAGCACCTTCGCACCGAAATACACGGCTCTGGCGATGGCCACGCACTGTCGTTCGCCACCGGAAAGCTGCCCGATGGGCTGTTCCACATCACGCAGATCGATACCCATATCGGCCAGTTCCTGCTTGGTGATCTGCTTCATCCGCTGCACATCAAGCTTTTTGAAGGGACCTACGCCGGTAGTCAGTTCCGAGCCAAGGAAGAAGTTGCGCCAGATGGGCATCAGCGGGACGACCGCCAAATCCTGATATACCGCGGCGATCCCAGCGTCCAAGGCGACTCGCGGGCTCTTGAGCTTGATGGCTGACCCGTGAAGCGTGAACTCGCCCTCATCATGCTGGTGCAGACCGGCGATGATCTTGATCAACGTGGACTTGCCCGCACCATTATCGCCCAGTACGCAGGTGACCCTTCCCGGATCGACTTCCATGTCGACACCGCGCAACGCGATAATGCTTCCGTAGTGCTTGCCTACACCTTTGAGCGTGAGCAGGTTGTCATTGGTCTTGGGTTCGAGCTTCTGCAGCAGCTCTTCGGCCTTCTTGTTCTTTCGAGTTTTCATGTTCATGTCCTTGGCTTCCTATTTACTGGATTCCGCGCGCTTCTTCACGACGATGTTCACAACCGTGGCCAGCAGCAGCATCAAGCCCAGGAAGAACTTGAACCAGTCCGGGTTCCACTCTGCGTACACAATGCCCTTGTTTGCCATGCCGAATATGAATGCCCCGATGGCCCCGCCAATGGCTGATCCGTAACCACCTGTGAGCAGGCAGCCGCCGATCACCGCAGCAATGATGTAGAGGAATTCATTGCCGATGCCTTCGCCTGACTGCACGGAGTCGAAGGCGAACAGGTTGTGCATGCCCAGTACCCAGCCACAGAATCCGACGGCCATGAAAAGCCCGATTTTGGTGCGGACCACGGGGACGCCGACGGCGCGGGCGGCTTTCTCGTCCCCGCCAATGGCGAAGATCCAGTTGCCAATCTTTGTTTGCAGCAAGACCCACGAAGCGATGATCACCAAGGCTAGCCAAATGAACACGGTGATCTTGACGTCGATCCCACCGATATTCACCGAAGAGGCGAAAACCGCCTTGGCGCTCTGGAATCCTTCCATGTCTGCAATGGATGGCGAGGACACCGATCCGCCAATAGCGCGCGTCAGGCCCAGATTCAGGCCCGTGAGCATCAAGAAACTGGCCAGCGTCACGATGAATGATGGCAGCTTGGTCTTGATCAGGATGATTCCATTGATGAACCCGATCAGCAGTGAGACGACCAGAGCCAAGGCGATGCCGACCCAGACGTTGAGCCCGAAGTACCAGCTGATCAACGACGCGCTGAGTGCCGAGGAAATCACTGCCACACCTGTGGACAGGTCGAACTCGCCACCGATCATCAGCAAGGACACTCCAACGGCCATAATGCCGATGGTTGAAGCGCCGTAGAGGACGGTGGCCAAGGAGGCGGGACTCAAGAAGACCGGTGCAACGATGGCGAAGAAGATGAACAGGGCGACGGCGCCCACGAGGGCACCGATCTCCGGACGTCCCAGGAGAATTGACAGCGTGCTTTTCTTGCCAACGCGTTCGTCTTGGGTGAGGGATGGTTTCTTATGCGTGGGTGAGGCTGTTGTTGAAGACATGAGTTTTCCTCCATGTCCTGGCTGCGCGCCGGCTCGCCGCTACCGGCAGGCTCGGCGCGCACCGAGGATCGTTGCTAGCGGACGCCTTCTTCGGCGAAACTGGTGATCTTTTCGGCCACGGTCTTGTCAACGATGGCCGGGCCGGTCAGAGTCGCCTGTCCACCGCCGATCGTGAAGCCACCGCGGTGGTTCTGCCACAGCGCATCAACTGCCATGTAGCCCTGCAACCATGGCTGCTGGTCAACGGTGAACAGCACGTTGCCCTTGGTGATTTCTTGGACTAGCTGCGAGTTCATGTCGAAGGAGGCTACCTCGACCTTTGAGTTGGCCGTAGCCTTGGCTTTGATCAGCGTCATGGTAAATGGCGCGCCCAGCCCGATGATTGCATCGGCTTGCTTGTCCGCTTGGAGCTTGGCAGTTGCTGTTGACTCGACCTGGGTCATGTCAGTGCCCTGCACGTAGAGTATTTCGGTGCCTGGGACAACTTTCTTCACGCCGGCGCAGCGGGCTTCAAGGCCAACGTGCCCCTGTTCCTGGATGACGCATATTGGCTTCTTGATGCCCGAATCCTTCAGCTTTTCGCCGGCAGCCTGGCCTGCGAGCTGCTCATTGGACCCGAAGTGGGCGAACGCTCCGATGTCCTTAAACCGGTCTTCGCCGGCGTTCAGGCTGACGATGGGAATTCCTGCGTCCGTGGCCTTTTTCAGCGCTCCGGCCATGGCGTCCGGCTTAGCCAGGGTTACGGCAATGCCGTCCACTCCCTGGTCAATGGCCTGCTCAATCAGCTGGGATTGGCGCCCGCCATCGGGGTCGCTCAAGTACTGCAGGTCAACGTTGTCCTTGGCCGCAGCCTCTTCGGCACCCTTGCGGATGATGTCCCAGAAGGTATCCCCCGGAGCCGCATGGGTGATCACTGCGACTTTGATGCGATCGGTGGCCGCAACAGCCCCACCGCCCGCACTGCTTTCCGGTTCTGGTGCACGCCCGCCCGTTGATGAGCAAGCCGCCAATCCCAGGGCTGGAATGATGGCGAGTGTGATTGCGAGTTTGCGCCAAGTTGGCTTTCCCATATTCGTTTTCCCCTTCAGGGCTACGTCGACGCACCCCGATAGTCCCCTGGAGCGGGCCGCCTTAACAAGATTTCCGTGACTTGAATCACAAGATGTCTAAAGTCTGCGCGACAAAAAGCGATCCGTCAAGACTTTGTAAAGACATGAGGATGTGAAGACGAGAACTTTGCGACCTTCAACAGGCGAAGCCAGGTGCTGCTTCCTCCTGGTTCAACGGCGCGGAAGGGATGAAGAACGCACGATAAGCCGTGGCGGAATCATCAATTGACGTGCAAATTTTCCGTCCGGATTCCGCATCAACTGGAGAAGCAGCCGCACGCTGCTGCGACCGATGTCTTGCGAATCCGAGTCGACGCTGGTCAACGAGATTCTCCCCAGCGACGATAGAGAAATATTGTCGTAGCCAGTCACCGCCGCAGACAAGCCAGCCTCATCAAGAGCCTGCAGCGCGCCAAATGCGGAAAGATCATTGAAACAGGCCAGCGCTTCAGGCCGTGCCCCCGAGGCCAGCAACCGCACCACGGCTTCATAGCCGGCCTGAACCGTTGGTCCAGCTTCCACCACCTGCACTTGCTGGCGCAACCCATGGCGCAGCATCGCCCGATGATAGGCAGCTTCGCGCACCGCCGAAACCGGCCCAGCGCCACCGGCGATATGGGTGATCCGCTCATTCCCGCAGTGAACCAAGTGGTCAATCACCAAGCCAAAGCCCTGCTCATCATCTACTGAAACCGCAGCAGTATTTGATTGCGCCTGACGCCCGCTGCCCACAAATACAGCGGGAGTCTCACCCAACGCGGCTTCGAAGCTGGCTGCATCATCGGCTGATCCAACGACGAGGATTCCACTGACCCGCAAATCGCGCAGGGCCTGCAATTCCGCGGGGCCAACACCCAGACCATCGTGGATCGCGGCCGCACTGAACAGCACGTCACACCCCACTGCTTGCAACTGTTCGCGAACCACTTCCGCGACGGTCAGAACCCAGGGATTATGCAGTTCCCCTAGGACGACACCAATGGCATGCCGGTTCGCGGCAACCAGCGAGCGAGCCGCCAGGTTGGGCTGATAGCCCAACTCGCGGATGGAGTCCTCGACCAGCGAACGCCGCAGCGAACTGACCCGGCTCGGATCCGAGAGCACCAGGGACACCAATGATTTGGAGACCCCGGCCCGCTTGGCGACGTCTCGTATCGTGGGGCGGCGGCGCGGCGAGTCAGGCATGGCGGTCAGTATTGCACATTCGCAGCGCGCACCGCCTCATCCAGCGCCTGCCATGTGCCGCTTGCGGCAGATGCTTCGGCCGCTTCCACCAGTGCGGCCGCGGTCACCGCATCGGCGATGGTGGAGTTCGCTTTCTCGCCACCGCAGACAGCCAGCAGGAACTTCTTAGCCTCGATGGTCTTGAGGTCGTCAAAGCCCATCGCATTCCCCGGGCCAGGCTGGAACCGGGAGTATTCGCCATGTTTTGGCGAGCCAATGACCGTCGTGAATCCCTGTTCGTCATTGTCTCGACCGAGCACGACCTCCAGTTCATTCAAGCGTTCAAAATCCCACTTGACCGAACCTTCCGTGCCGTAGATTTCGAGTCGATAGCCGCACTGCGGACCCACGGCCACTCGGGATGCCTCAATAGTTCCGATCGCGCGGTCCGCCACGCCTTCTGGGCTGAAACGCAGCAACGCGGCGGCGTAGTCCTCATTCTCGACTTCACCTTGTTCGCCGCCTTCGATCAGGTCGAAGTGCGTGCCCTGGCCCATGGACAGTTTCGGCCGGGATGGGATCATGACGTTGGTTGATGCGGAAATGCTCCGGATGGGGCCGACAACATGGCTGCATAGATCTGCTGCATGGCTGAATAGGTCAGCGAGCACGCCGCTGCCGGCAAGTTCCCGGTTGAAGCGCCATGACAGAGCCGCGCGGGGGTCTGCCGCATATCCGGCAAGGAAGCTGGCGCGGACATTGGTGATGGATCCCAACCGGCCCTGGCGCACCAGCTGGCGCGCTCGTTCTATAGCTGGCGCATGGCGGTAGTTGAAGCCGATCGAGGTGACTACGCCGTTGCGGATGGCGGCTTGCTCGATAGCCTGCGTTTCGGCCAGGCTTCGACCAGCGGGCTTTTCGATCCAGATGTGCTTACCGGCCTCTGCTGCGGCGATCGCCATTTCGGCGTGCAGGAAGTTCGGTGCGCAAATCGAGACGACATCCACTTCGGGATCTGCGAGCACCTGGTGGTAGTCCAGCGTTCCGCGTTCAAAGCCCAGCGCTGAGATCGCGAAGTCGACTCGTGACTGCTCGGTATCCGCGGCTACGACCAGTCTTGGCTTGATTCCCAACTCTGGATAGACATAGGGCACTGAGCTGTAGGCGCGAGCGTGCAGCTTGCCCATCCAACCCACCGAGATCAGCCCCACGCCGATGCTGCGCTGTTCGTTCATGATTTTCTCCTGTCTGTGGCGCTTCACGCCGTGATTCCCTGCGGCCGCCGCGGCTTGTCCCAAGTCTTGGACCGTTCCAAAAACCATATGTTCCGCTCGAAGCCTTGGGCAATGAAATTCAGCAGAATTTTTGTCAGGACAATTGGACAAACGGACCATATTGTCCAAATTCCCTTGTCGCGATCGCATTTCAAGTCCAAAGCGACGCTTGGCCAAGCGTTTGGCCTTCACCGCTAAGCAGCGAAAAAGCCATGGATCGCGAAGATATCCAGCCAAGAGATGCCCAAATCATGAACTTTCATATAGAGTTTGTCCTGTCAAAGCGACATATCCAGACAAGGTCGCCGGCAAGGAGCAACTGTGAGCACACCCCTGAGCATCAAGATCGACCGATCTTCACCGGTTCCCCTCTACCACCAGGTAGCGCAAGGCATCGAGGGCGCGATCCGCGACGGTTCGCTGACCTCGGGCACTCGACTGGAAAATGAGATCGAGCTCGCCCAGCGACTGCGGCTTTCACGCCCCACCATTCGCAAGGCCATGGACGACCTCGTCCAGTCCGGCCTTCTGGTGCGCAAGCGCGGTGTGGGAACGCAGGTTGTTTCCAGCCAGATCCGGCGGCACCTTGAACTATCCAGCCTGAATGATGACCTTGAGCGCGCCGGAAAGAAGCCTTCTACCAGCTTGCTCAGCTTTGAACATATTCCAGCTCCAACGGAGATCCAGGAACTTCTCTCACTGCCCAAGGATGTCTGCGTTTACCACTTCACCCGGCTGCGTTCTGCCAGCGGAAGCCCACTGGCACTGATGGAGAACTGGGTTCGCGACGACATTGTTGAGCTGGATGAAAAGTCCCTGCAAGCACATGGCCTGTACGAGCTTCTGCGTGAAGCAGGGGTCAACTTCCGGCTGGCCCAGCAGCGCATCGGGGCGACCACCGCCGACGATATCCAAGCCAAGGCCTTGGACACGGCGGCAGGTTCGGCCCTGGTGACCATGCAGCGCACTGCCGTGGATGACACCGGGCGCAACGTGGAGACCGGTGCCCACGTTTATCGCGCTGATGCCTACAGCTTTGAAATGACCTTGGTGCAACGCTAGGCACCTGGCACCGCCGTCGAAAGGAATGACTGATGACCGATTGGATTTACCCTGCAGGTTCCGCCGCCAACGGAGACTGGAGCATCTCGCTCGGCGCCCATGACTCGACCGCTTCCATCGAGGGCTGGGCCCACACCGGGCTCAAGGTAGCCGAGCTGGCTCCCGGTCAAACAGTCGAACTGGCGGCCACCGCCGAAGAACGCATTGTCGTCCCGCTCAGCGGCGCATCATTCAACGTCGCTATCGCAGGCAAAGAATATGTTCTCAGCGGTCGCGAATCAGTCTTTGCCGGACCAGCTGATGCCCTCTACACCGGCATCAACACAGCGCTGTCCATCAGCTCAGCCGAGGGGGGCCGGGTCGCCGTAGCGCTGGCCCCGGCCAAGCAGTCCTACCCAACCCGCCTGATCAAGGCAGAAGAGACTCCGGTGGAGCTGCGCGGAGCAGGAAACTGCTCCCGCCAGGTCCACAACTTCGGCACCCCGGCCGCACTGGAAGCAGACCGTTTCATCGTCTGCGAAGTCATTACTCCGGCAGGCAACTGGTCTTCCTATCCACCGCATAAGCATGATCAGGAGAAGGAAGGCGAGACCAGCCTCGAGGAAATCTATTACTTCGAGACGCAACTAGCCCAGGGCATGCCCGCCGAAGCGGCCACCGATCCCATCGGCTATGCGCGCGTTTATGCCTCGGATGAACGCCCCATTGACGTTAATGCCGAAGTCCGCACCGGGGACGTTGTCTTGGTCCCCTACGGCTGGCATGGTCCAGCCATGGCGGGACCGGGTTATGACCTTTACTATCTGAACGTCATGGCCGGCCCGGGACGCGTGCGCGATTGGCTGATCAGCGATGATCCCCACCATGGCTGGATCCGCCAGACTTGGGATTCGCAGAGCATGGATCCGCGATTGCCCTTCGGAGCCGGCGCGTAGCCACCCGGGTTGCAAAGCCCAGCGGCGGCAGCAGGATCCCCTGCTGCCGCCGCTGGGCTTTAACTCTCAATCCTCCGCCCGGTATAAGATCCCCTAGCGCGCCACGGGCCTGGCCAGCGGTTCAAAAGCCTGGGCAAAGGCTGCGATGGCAGCATTGGAATCTGCGCTGGCATAGGCTTCCATGCCGATCGGGCCAGAGTAATCCAGATCCGCCAGAGCTTGGGCAACAGCCAGGTAGTTGATTTCCCCGGTGCCCGGCTCGCAACGCCCGGGAACGTCTGCGACCTGGATTTCTCCGATATGCGGCAGTGCCGAACGCACCAGTTCGATGAGGTTCCCCTCGCCAATTTGAGCGTGGTACAGATCAAGCATCATCTTCACGTTCGGGTGTCCCACGGCCTTGACCAGAGACATCGTGTCCTTGGCGCGTCCCAGCGGGATGCCCGGGTGATCCAGAATCGTGTTCAAGTTCTCCAGCATGAAGGTGACCTGGTGTTCTTCCCCGATCCGGCCCAGCTCCTCCAGAGTTCGCGCTGCGGTGAGCCACATGTCTCCGGTAGCCCGAAAACGTGGGGTGGCGGCCTGCCCGTCAATGAGCTGAGCCGGATGCACCACCAGCCGGTTGATGCCCAGCTCCCGGGCGGCCGGAATCAATTCCTTGGCGGTGCGAACCACTTCGTGCGCGCTGCCCGGATCGCAGAGGCTCCCTTCGCTGTAGCCTGTCATGGAGCCGAAGCGGGCACCGGTGGCCGCCAAAGCCGGAAGGTCTTTGTCTCTGATATCCCAGAGTTCAATTTCAAAACCGGCCTCGTCAAGGCGCTTGACCCGGTCGATCAGCGGAAGGTCCAGGAAGACCATTTCGGCGCAGACCGCCAGCTGCGCACTCATGCGTTCACCGCAAGCCGGGTGGCCGATTCCAGCTTCACCGGCAGGCCGGTTTCCGAGGATTCCAAGGCCGCCAGTGCCACGCGCAGCGCTGCGCGTGCGTCCGCGCCGGTGGGGACCGCCAGGCCCGCGTCGGCCGAACCGTCGCGCAGGCCACGGATCTTGCGGGCGAAGATCGAGAGCTGCTCGCGGTAGGCCTGGGCGAAGAGCTCGATGTTCAGCCGTTCGGTTGGCGCATGGGCCCCCGCGCTGTCAAAGCTGGCCGCTGCCAGCTGCACTGGATTCCCTGCCTGCACCATGCCCTTTGAACCAAAGACTTCTCCGCGCACGTCGTATCCGTAGCTGGCCGAGAAGTTCGCCTCGGCCACTGCAATTGCTCCGTTCGAGTAGCGCAGGCTCACCACGGCGGTATCCAGCAAACCGGCATCCCGGTGCTCTGGCGCCACCAATGCATCGGCCATGACGTGGACTTCCACGGCTTCTGCACCCGGGTTCAGCCAGTTCAGCGTGTCAAAATCGTGGATCAGGGTTTCGGTGAAAATCACGTGCGAGCGGATCTTCGCCGCGTTGGGCAACCCGCCTGCAACTTCTGGATCGCGGGTCAGCGACCGCAGCAGCTGAGGGGTGCCGATTGCACCGGAATACACCTGTTCTGCCACGGCAGCGAAGTCGCGGGAGAAGCGCCGGTTGAAACCGATCTGCAGCAGCACTCCGGAATCCTCCACTGCTTTCAAGGCGGTGTCGAGATCTGACAGCGCGTGCGCTGCCGGCTTTTCGCAGAAGATGTGCTTTCCCGCCGCGGCGGCCTGGGCGATCAAGCCGGCATGGAAGCTTGAAGGCGCGCCGATGACCACAGCGTCTACGGTTTCGTCGGCAAACACGTCCGCAATGTCTTCGGTGTAGTTCGTGCAACCCAGTTCTGCGGCCAGTTCGGCGGCGCGGCCTGGTGCCGGATCTGCCACGACGTGCAGTTGTGCATCTGGCAGGTGCTGTGCCACAGTGCGGGCGTGGAATGCGCCGATCCACCCGGTGCCGATGACCGCAATGCGCAGTGGCCGTGCGGAATTTTCTGGCAGGGATTGGTAAGCCATGGAGTATCTCCTAGAACGTTCTAGATAAAGTGTTCAGGAAAATCATGGCACACTGGATAGCAGGTGTCTATAACGTTCTAGAAGAAAGTTCCGCCAATGCCGCATGCATCTGCGCCACGCCCCGCCAAACGCCCTACGTTGGCCGACGTCGCCCGCGCCTCAGGGGTCTCGGTAGCACTGGCCTCGATCGTGCTGCGCGAGGCTGAGGGCGCCAGCGGAGAATCCCGGGCCCGGGTCAAGCAGGCCGCCGCGGATTTGGGCTACCGCCCGGACTCGCGTGCACGGTCGCTGCGCAGCAGCCGCAGCAGAACGCTTGGCCTGGCCCTGGCGCTGGGAGAGCCGCTGCACGCGGAGCTGGCAGATGCTTTATACGCGCAGGCGGACCAGAGCGGATTTGAAATCATTCTGGGCGCCACCGGCAGACACCGAGATGAACGCCGTGTGCTCAATACCCTCATCGATGCCGGCGTCGAGGCGGTGATCGGGGTGTTCCCCGAACTGCCAGCCGCGCAGCTGGTCCAGGTGTCCAAGCAGCTTCCCGTCATCAGCCTGCTGCGCAAGGTCAAAGGCATCCCCTCGGTCATTACCGACGAGGCTGCCGGCGTTGAACAGGTCGTCAGCCATTTGGTGCAGCGCGGCCACACACGGCTGCTGCATCTGGATGGCGGTTCCGCCGTCTCGGCGAAACAGCGGCGAGATGCCTTCTTCGAATCCGCTGCCCGCGCCAACGCCAGCGGCCAGATCCTTCCAGCGGGTTCTGACGAGGCGACCGCTTTTGCGGTCCTGCGAGAGTATCTGGAGAAAACGCCCCAGGCCGAACGCGCCACGGCGGTACTGGCCTTTAATGACCGCGCGGCGCTCGGCGCCCGGCAAGCCATAGATCTTGCGGGCCTGCAGGTTCCCGAGCAGATCTGCCTTGCCGGATATGACGACAGCGAATTCGCCAGGCTTGCGCATGCCGATCTGACCAGCGTTCGCCAAGATGTCGCAGCCCTGGCTCAGGCCGCCATGCAGGCGGCCCTGTATTCCCCGGGAGCATCCAGCACCCATGCGCCGCAGCTGGTGGTGCGCGGCAGTACCGGACAGCGCCGGGCATAGCAGGGGGCCCAGCCCTGCCAAGTGGCGGGGCTGGGCTCACTAGCTCAGCGAATGGTCGTGCCTTAGGCGTTGACCGCCGGCTTGACTTGGTAGATCGCTCCTGTGGAGACGTCCTCTTCCAGGGCTTCCAGTGAGCGTCCGCGGGTTTCGGGAACCTGGGTGGCCACGAAGATCAGCGCCAGCACACCGATGCCTGCGAAGATGAAGAAAGATCCGGTAATTCCGACACCGGAGACCAAAGAGGGGAAGAACAGCGCCAGCACACCGTTGGTGGCCCACCCGAAGAACACCGAGATGCCAATTCCCAGCCCACGCATATGCAGCGGGAAGACTTCAGCCAGCCACACCCAGACAGCCACGTTGAGGAATGTCTGCATGGACATCACGAAGGCAACCACCAAGATCAGGATCACCACCGGTCGGATAGGGCTGCCGACCGGCAGCAGCATGCCCGCGATGGCTACCAGCAGGTGGCAGGTGGTGGTCAGCGCCAAGCCGATCAGGAAGGTCTTGCGGCGGTCCATACGGTCCATATTGCGCAGGGCGATGATGCCGCCAATCACGGCAACCACGCCGAAGGCGATATTCGCCAGGACTGCCTGCTGCTCTGACATGCCGGACTCTTCCAGCACGCGTGTTCCGTAGTACATGATCGAGTTGATGCCGGTGAGCTGCTGAGTCATGGAAACGCCGATGCCGATGGCGACGATGCGCATCAACCACTTGTTTTTCAGCACGGCCTTGATGCCCACCGGCTTGTTGTTCCGCTTTTCCTCGTCGGCAACGATCTCGATCTCGTGGACTTCGGCCAGTGCACGCTCAGGCGAACGCACTGTCTTGAGCACTCGCAGCGCCTCGGCATAGCGGCGCTTTTCCACGAGCCAGCGCGGAGATTCAGGCATGCGCAGCATGCCGAAGAACAACGCCAGCGCTGGCAGTGCGCAAATTGCGAACATGATGCGCCAGACGCCATCCACGGTTCCACCCAGGACGGTTCCAATGATCGCGTTCATCACGAAGGCGGCCAACTGACCCGAGACAATGGCCAGCTCATTGCGACCGGTGATGGATCCGCGAATTTCATACGGGGCCAATTCGGCCAAGTAGATCGGCACGACCGTGGATGCGCCACCCACGGCCAATCCGAGCATGATGCGTCCGGCGATCAAAACACCAAAACCCAGTGGCGAGAAAGTTCCCGCTTCCGGGCCGGCAGGCGAGAAGACTACGAGCAAGGTTCCGGCAAAGAACAGGACTGCCAGCAAGATGATGGTCTTGCGCCGACCCCATACATCGGCAATTTGTCCGCCGATGAGCGCTCCGAACGCGGCGGCGAAGACCAGTGAGCTGATCACCACGCCAACTTGCAGAAGGTCCAGGCCGAGTTCCGCTGCCATGGGACCTTCGGCGCCATTGGCAACACCGGTGTCGTATCCGAAAAGCAATCCGCCAAAACAGGCGATGATGGAGATCAAACCGAGTCGCTTAACATGAGGCCCCGCGGTGAGGGGCGGCAGGCTTGACTCTGCAGAAGCTTGCTGCGCACTAGACATGGGAACTCCTTTGGATTGCCCGGGTGAAAGCATTACTGGCCTTGGGCCATCCATCGGATCGACTGCGATCCGGCTTCCTCCACTCGGTTCGGCGGGAACCAATTCGCATCATTCTGGTTCCTTGCCGATAACTGAAAGTGATGGGCTTCACAGCCCATATGTAAGGACAATACGTCATCAGTGTTTAGCGGGCAAGCATTATTGGCTATTAAGTCCTGACAAATGCCGTTTTTCTTGCCGCACCGGCCCTGCCGACCGCTAGTTCCCGAGACTGTACGCACAAATCAATCTGGAATTCTGCGAGCTCTTCTCGAGCCGTCCTGTGCACAGGATGACTCCCGGGCCGGATGACGAAAGCCGAACCCGCAAGGGTTCGGCTTTCGTCATCCGGCAACTCAACTCGGCGTTGCCTGATTTGCTAGGAACGCGCAGCTTGGGCGGAAGCTACACGGCTGCGCATCTGCTCCAACTGGAATTTGGAGACCTCGACGGCGTTCTCGTTCTCGGCAAATACGCTGGAGACCATGACGCTCTCCTCGCGGTCGGCAAAACCGTTGGCCACGAGACCGGAGAAGAATCCATCCCAGTCCACGTCCCCATCACCAAGCTTCAGGTGCTGGTGCACGCGCACCGGATTGCCCGGCGGATTGGTGATGTAGCGCAACCCGTGCGAGGCATGATGGTTCATCGTGTCAGACACATGCACCACCCGCAGTCTCTCCCCCACGGTCTGCATGATTTCCAGCGGTTCGTCCTTCATGTGGAAGGAATGAGAGGCGACGTAGACAAAGGACAGATTCGGCGAATTCACCCCGCGGATGACCCGCCAAGCTGCCAAGCCCTCTTCGACGAAATCATCCGGATGCGGGTCAATGGCCACGTTAATGCCCTCGCGCTCAATGATTGGCACGAGCTCCTCCATGGAACGGTAGAACGCGGCCTCGGACTCCTCGGCGCGTTCCGGCCGTCCGGAAAATTCCGTGTTCATCTGGTTCACGCCCAAATCCACGGCGATCTGGATGGCGCGCTTCCAATAGCGCACCGCGGCCTGGCGCAAATTCTCCTCGGGCGAGGACCAGCGCAGCACCGGAAGCACCGAAGCGATCCCCACCCCGGTGGCCTTGCACCGGGCCGCGAGTTGCGCGACCAGGTCATCGTCGGCCTTGGGGTGGGTGAAGAACGGAATCATATCCGCATGCGGGGTCAGCTGTATGCAGTCATAGCCCAGCTCCGCTGCCAGTTCCGGGAACTGGAGCAGCGAGTGCGTGGAATGGAACGGGGTCGGGTCCAATGCGTATTTCATGATGCCCCTAGCTGTAGAGATCCGGCTTGCTGTTCAGCTTGACTGCCACCTTTTCGCCGGTGCGCTGGGCCTCGACTCCAGCCTCGCAGCACGCCGCGGTGGCGTAGCCGTCCCAGGCGCTCGGCCCGCCCAATTCCCCACGCAGCGCGGCGTCAACCCACGACTGGATTTCGGTGTCGTAGGCGACGCCGAAACGCTCCTCGAAGCCCGGGGTGACCTTGCCGCCCCACTGCCCGGCGGTACGCACATACGGTCCGGCGTCATTGCCGATGGACACGATGCCATCTTCAAAGGATGCCTGGGTCGCCACCTCGTAGCCGAACTTCGCGTTGACGTAGATCTCCACGTCGGCGAGCACTCCGGCAGAAGTTTCCAGCAGCACATGCTGTGGGTCATGCTGGCCGTTGGGTGCATTGCGGGTGGCTTTGCCCAAGCGCACCTGCACCGAGGTGATCTCTGCGCCGGTGAAGTAGCGAATGGCATCGAACTCGTGGACCACCGAGTCGTTGATCAGCATCTCATTGGTGAAGCCTTCCGGGGTGGATGGGTTGCGGTGCTGGTGGTGCAGCACCAGCAATTCACCCAGGCTCTCGTCCTCGATCAGCTGGCGCAGCTGCCGGTACTCGGCGTCAAAGCGGCGCATGAAGCCCACCTGGATGCGCTTGCGGCCCAGTCTGGCCTCCGCCTCGACAATCTCCCATGAGGAAGCGGCATCCGGGGTCAGCGGCTTTTCGCACAGCACCGGAATATCGGCAGCAAGCACCGTCAGCAGCGCATCGTGGTGCAAGAAACCGGGGGTCGCCAGCAGTACGGCGTTGACCTCGCCGTCGGCGAGCGCCGCGGGCAGGTCGGTGTAGCCCTTGGCGCCCGGGATGTCTGCGATGGCAGCGTTGACCCGGTCGGTGTCAATATCGACAACGGCCGCCAGCTTGGCGCCGGAGATGCGGTGGTGGATGCGCTGGATGTGGTCGGCGCCCATGCGTCCGGCTCCGACGACGGCGACGCGCAGGATTTCTGGCACGATGAGTCCTTTCAAGATTTTTTGGTGGTCCTGGTTTGAGTTAGGCAAGTTGGCCTAGACGCGGGTGTGCGAGCCGCAGCTGAGCAGGTAGTCGCGCGTGCGGGTGGCGATGGGCAGCGGCACCGTGAAGTCGGCGACCGGGTACATGTCCTGTTCGACAATGCCGAAGATCGGGCGGCCCAGCTTCTCCACTTCCGCCAAGACCTCATTGAGGTCAGGCAGGCCCGAAGGCGGTTCGCACATGACCCCGGCGAGGTTGGCCGCGGCCCAGGTCAGGTCCTGCGCGCGCACCGTGGCCAGGATGTCCGGGTTGATCTGCTTCAGATGCAGGTAGCCGATGCGCTCCGGGAAGCGGCGGATCAGATCCACGCTGGACGCCCCACCGTATTCGGCATGCCCGGTATCCAGGCACAGGGTGGTGAACTGCGGGTCGGTGAGCTCAAGGAACTTCTCGATATCGCTCTGGCCGCAGACATGCGAGTCGGCGTGGGAGTGGAACTGCTGTTTCAGGCCAAATTCTTCCTGCAGGATCTTGCCCAACCGGTCATGGCCCTGGGCCAGCGAGTCCCAGGCCGCGGCATCCAGTGTGCCGGATTCGACGGCTTGCCCGGTGACGTCATCGCGCCACATGGCCGGGATCACCACAATATGCTCCCCGCCCATGGCGGCGGTCAGCTCGGCCACCTTTCGGGCTGGCTCCCAGGCTTGCTCCCAGGCGCTGGCGCTGCCGTCGATGCCGCGGTGGAAGGCGGTGAAGACGGTGCCGGCGCAGACGTTCAGGTCGCGGGCGGCCAGCTCATCGGCCAGCTGGGCGGGGTCGGTAGGCAGGTACCCGTAGGGGCCCAGCTCGATGGTTTTGTAGCCGGCCTCGGCTACCTCGTCGAGGAAGCGCTGCCAGGGTGTCTGCTTGGGGTCATCGGCAAACCAGACGCCCCAGGAGTCGGGGGCAGTTCCAATGGTGATGTTCTGTGCCATGGCATGTACCAGAATCTTTCGATGCTCATTGCCGATGCCGACCGTTTACCGGCCGGCATCGGCACGATGGAAATTAGTTGCAGTGCAGGAACCTAGTTTGAGGGGAAGCTGTACGATGCGGTGGACAGCTGTGCCGGCTCCGGCCACCGCTGCGTGACTGCCTTGCCGCGGGTGTAGAAACGCACACCGTCCGGGCCATAGATGTGGTGCTCGCCAAATAGTGAATTCTTCCAACCACCAAATGAGTGCCATGCCACCGGTACCGGGAGCGGAACGTTTACCCCGACCATGCCCACATGAATACGTCGGGTGTAGTTGCGCGCGTGCGAACCCGAGGAGGTGAAGATTGCGGTGCCGTTGCCGTATGGGTTGGCGTTCACCGTGTCGATGGCTTCATCCAAGGAATCAACGCGAAGCACCACGAGTACCGGGCCGAAAATTTCCTCGGTGTAGGCACTCATTTCTCGGTTCACCCGGTCCAAGATGGTCGGGCCAACGAAGAACCCGTTTTCATGGTCCTTGACCACTAGGTCTCGACCATCCAAGATCAGGGCGGCACCGGCATGTTCGGCCTCGCCAACAATCTTCTGCAGGCGAGTCTTTGATGCCGGTGTGATGACCGGTCCCATATCTGCTTTTTCGTCAAAGCCGTGGGAGACGTTCACGCCACGGGCTCGTTCGGCTAGCTTGTCCACGAGGATGTCAGCGGCCTCGCCAACGGCCACGGCCACGGAGATCGCCATGCAACGCTGGCCTGCCGAGCCGAATGCCGCAGCATTGATATGGTCTGCAGCCTGCTCCATATCTGCATCCGGCATGATGACCGCGTGGTTCTTGGCACCGCCCAATGCCTGGACGCGCTTTCCGTACTTGGTTGCGGTCTCGTGTACGTACTTGGCAATGGGTGTTGACCCGACAAATGAAATTCCGTCCACATCTGGGTGGGACAGCAAACCATCTACAGTTTCCTTGCCGCCATGCAGCACCTGGAATACTCCGTCGGGAAGCCCCGCCTGCTTGAAAAGCTCGGCAATCAACAGCGCAGCCGACGGATCACGCTCGGAAGGCTTGAGGATGAAGGCATTGCCGGTGGCGATGGCAACTGGCGCCATCCACAAGGGAACCATGACCGGGAAGTTGAACGGGGTAATTCCGGCAACTACGCCTAGTGGCTGGCGGAATGAGAACACGTCTATGCCGGTGGATACCTGGTCCGAGTATTCCCCCTTGAGTGACTGGGAGATTCCGGCGGCGTATTCCACGACCTCGATACCGCGGGCTACTTCGCCGGCCGCGTCCGAGAGTACCTTGCCGTGCTCGCTGGTTACCAAGCGGGCCAGGTCATCGGTGTGTTCGGTGAGCAGTTGCTGGAAGCGGAACATGACCTTGGTGCGCTTGACGATGGAGACTTCGCCCCAGCTGTCGGCGGCGGCGTGGGCCGCTGCCACGGTCTGGGCCAGGTCTTCGGGGCTAGCCAGATGCAGCTGACCGGTAATTTCGCCGGTTGCCGGGTTGTAAACCGGCTGGGTGGCGGTTCCGCTGCCCGCGGTTGGCTGTCCGTTGATGAAGTGCTTGATGTCGGTAATTTCGGTGGCAGTTGTGCTCATGATTAGCTCTCGTCTAGTAGCGAAAAAGTGTTGGGCCGGCGATAACGTGCGGCGATTCAGCCTAGATAAGGCTTCTGCCGCTCCTTGTGGCTTTCGTAGACTTCACGGGCCTTCGTCGTGGAATCCAGCTCGGATGTTTCACTGACCGGCACGTCCCACCAAGACTGGCTGGAAGGTGCATCGGCGTAGAGATCCGATTCAATATGGATGAGGATTGGGCCGGATCCTTCCGGCGCTGCCTTTGCGGTGGCGATGGCGGCCGCCAGGTCCTCGATGGCCCGATCTCCGGGGGCGATTCTTATGACCTTGACTCCCAATGATTCGGCGTTCAGCGCCAAATCGATTGGCAGCGTTTGCCCCTCGTCGAAGGAGTGCGTTTGGGTGTCCAGTGCACGGTATTTGGTGCCGAAGCGCTGGGATCCCAATGATTCGGAGAGCGACCCGATGGAGGCATAACCGTGGTTCTGGATGAGCACCGTGATCAGTTTGATCCCCTCGGCCACTGCGGTGACCAGTTCGGTGTGCATCATCAGATAGGAGCCGTCGCCGACCATGACCACTACGTCACGGTTTTCCGCGCCGCGCGCGGTCTCCGCAAGCACCGCACGCTTCAGTCCCAGCCCACCGGCGATTTCGTAACCCATGCAGGAGAAGCCGTATTCCACGTGATATCCGAAGGGGTCCGAAACCCGCCACATCTTATGCAGGTCTCCGGGCAAAGATCCTGCCGCGCACACTACAACGTCGCGGGAATCCATGGCCTGGTTGGTTGCGCCGATAATGGCATTCTGGCTGACTAGCGGGCTGAGCCTTTCGGCGAATGCCTCATCCACGGTCGCATCCCAACGTTGTTTCTCTTGGGCGGTGAACACCTCAAGAGCGCCTTCCACCCGATACCCGGTGAGCGCTTCGCGCAGGGCAATGAGCGCCTTGCGAGCATCCGCGACGATCGGCAGCACGGTGGCGTGCTTGTACGCATCAAGTGCGGCAACGTTGATATTTACGAACTTCGCTCCGGGGTTTTGGAAGGCCGTGCGGCTGGCCGTGGTGAAGTCCTCATAACGGGTACCAATACCGATGATCAGATCGGCTTCTGCGGCCAACGCGTTGGCCGCAGAAGTACCGGTGGAACCGATGGCTCCTAGCGAATGCTTCGAGTCCCAAGGCAGGGCGCCAACGCCGGCTTGGGTATTGCCCACCGGAATTCCGGTGGCCTCAGCGAAGGCCGCAAGCTCCTCGGTCGCATAGGCATAGAGCACTCCGCCACCGGCAACGATCAACGGGCGCTTGGCAGCACGAATCAGCTGCGCAGCCTGGGCTATGTCTTCGGTTTCCGGGGCCGGGCGGCGGATCTTCCAGTCGCGTTCGGCAAAGAACTCTTCCGGGAAATCAAAGGCCTCGGCCTGGACGTCCTGCGGCAAGGAGATGGTCACCGCGCCAGTTTCGGCCGGATCGGTGAGCACGCGCAGACCGTGGTGCAGTGCGCTGGCCAACTGTTCCGGCCGGGTGACCCGGTCAAAGTACTTGGATAGCGGGCGGAAGGCATCGTTAACGGTGATGTCGTAGCCGTGCGGCATTTCCAGTTGCTGGAGTACTGGATCGGCGGCACGGGTGGCGAAGGTATCGCTGGGCAAGAGCAATACCGGCAAACGGTTAGCGGTGGCCAGCGCGGCACCGGTGAGCAGGTTGGAGGAGCCAGGCCCGATGGAGGTGGAGACCGCATAGGTGGCGCGGCGGCGGGTATGCCGGGCATAGGCCACCGCCTGATGCGACTGCGCCTGCTCGTTGCGACCTTGGTAGTACGGCATGAGGCTCGGGTCTTTGAGCTGCCATTGCTTCAGGGCCTGCCCCACCCCGGCGACATTGCCGTGGCCGAAGATGCCGAACATTCCTGGAATCAGGCGCTCTCGATAGGCAGCTCCACCGATGTTGTCCACCGTGTACTGTCGTCCCAGGAATTCTACGACCGCCTGAGCAACGGTCATTCTGCGTGTAGTCATCGAGCTTTGTCCTTCTCAGCTGCGTACAGGAGTGGTGGTGTTCAAGAGCGATGCGGCGGTGGCCACGGCGGCGGCCACATCCCCGTCCTCGGGATACAGCAGGGTCCGGCCCACGGTTAGCCCCTGTACCCCGGGCAGGGCCAGCGCCGCCTGCCAGGAGGCGAAGACCTTATCGGGACTTCCGGATGGATCCCCGCCGAGCAGGACCGTGGGCAGGGTGGTCGCGGCCATAACCCGTTCCATTTCCTGGACCACGGGGATTTTCAGCCAGGTGTAGGCGCTGGTTTCGCCCAGTCCGGAGGCGATGCCCATGGACTTGATCACTGCCTCCGGGCGCAGGTCGTTGACCACCTTGCCCTCGGCCCGCTTGGAGATGAACGGTTCGACCATGGCGACCAGCTGGTGCCGGGCCAGATCGGAGACGGCATCGGCGGTGGCAGCCAGGGTTTTCACGGTGTCCGGATCCTCGTAGCTGATCCGGGTGAGCATCTTGCCGCCGTCTGCGCCCAAGGCGGCCAGGGCCGCAGCGCTATGCCCGGTGAAGCGGTCATCGATCTCGTTGACCAGGCCGGTGAGCCCGCCGCGGTTCATCGATCCGAAGACCAGCTTGCCTTCCAGTGCGCCCAGCAGCAGCAGGTCATCGAGGATATCCGGCGAGGCCAGCACCCCATCGCAGGCGGGGTTCTGCAAGGCGATCCGCAGCCGGTCCAGCAGTTCGCGGCGGTCGGCCATGGCCGTGGCGCGCTTGCCTACGGATAGCGCCCCGCGGGCCGGGTGGTCGGCGGCGATGATGAAGTTCTGCCGTCCCAGCACCGGGCCGGCGTGCTTCTGGCGCAGCGAGGCGGCGCGCTGCACCGCTGCCGGGTCTTCCAGCCGCTGGCGGGTGATGGATTCGTAGCGGCGCGGGTCTTCGCGGTCCACGTGCAGGTCTGATGCCTGTTTCATATCTAGACCAGGTCTTTCTGGGAGGCGGGTACGGTGCGGCCGCGCTCGGCCAGCAGGGCGTTCACTTCTTCTGGGTCCGGCATCGCATCGGAGCAGGCAACCTTCGAGGCCACGATCGCCCCAGCGGCATTGGCGTAGTCAAGGACCTGTTCCAGCGGCCAACCGGAGAGCAGTCCGTGGCAGAAGGCGCCGCCGAAGGAGTCGCCGGCGCCCAGTCCGTTGGCGGTCTGCACCGGAACCGGCGCGGAAACCACGCGTTCGGTGCGGGTTTTGGCCATGACGCCTTCGGGGCCGAGCTTGACCACTGCGATCTGCACTCCGGCCTCCAGCAGGCGGTCGGCCTGCTCATCCGGGGTGCCTTCGCCGACGGCTACCGAGCATTCGGTGTCATTGCCGATGGCCACGGTGGCCGAGGGCAGGGCGCGCGCTACCTGTTCGCGGGCCTGTTCCACGGAGTCCCAGAACATCGGGCGGTAGTCCAAATCCAAAATGGTGAACTGCCCTTCGGCCAGCGAACCGGCCGGGCGGGTCTCGTAGGCCGCCAGCTGCGCAGTGCGCGAAGGCTCTCGGCTCAATCCGGTGACGGTGCTCCAGAAGATCTTGGAGTTCTTGACCGCGTCGAGGTCGATGTCACTGCTTGTGATGTTCCAGTCCGGCGCCATCGGAAAGCGGCCGTAGAAGTACAGCGGGAAGTCATCTGGTGGCATGATGGCGCAGAAGGTGACCGGTGTCTGCAAGCTGGCATCGCGGGTGACCTGTGCGCGGTCCACGCCGTAGCGGTCCAATTCGCGTTCCAGGAACGTGCCGAAGTCGTCGTCACCGATTTTGGTGATCACCCCGGCCGTACGGCCGTGCCGTGCAGCTGCCACTGCGACGTTGGTGGCAGAGCCACCAAGATACTTGCTGAAGGAGTTCACATCGGCGAGGGAAACACCGATGTCGTTCGGGTAGACGTCAACGCTGATGCGTCCGAGGGTGAGTACGTCGTAAGTCACGCAGATCGACGTCCTTTCGAGTCAGAAGTTCAGAATCGGCCAGCTGCCGAAGATGTGAACGGTGCCACAAGAAATACTTTGCACCATGAATCTGGCTCTGTCAAAGGTTTGTACTGACATATTTACAACATGAGTAACACTTTGAGTGAAAAACCTTGCAATTCTGCGGATATCGACCAGTTCAAGTCGACAAAAGTTTATGATTCCCTCAAGAACTATGTCCTGACGTTAAGATCTGACTAGTTTGGAATTCCTGCTCCGAAGCTGGAGGTGCCGCGTTCGATGCGGGCGGAACGCTAGGCTCTTAACGAGAGCCCGGACCAAGCCCAGGAGGCACTATGGAACCAGAACGCCGCCGCGCGACAATCTACGATGTCGCCCAAGCTGCCGGTGTCTCCAAATCACTGGTATCCCTGGTGCTGCGCGGCTCCGCCAGCGTCTCCGAGCCACGCCGCGCCGCGGTGCTGGCTGCCATCGAGCAGCTGGACTACCGCCCGAGCCAGGCCGCGGCCGCATTGGCCGGCGGCACCAGCCAGACCGTCGGCGTGGTGATCGACGACTACACCAACGTCTGGTTTGTCGAATTGCTTCGCGGGCTGCAAGAAGGACTGGGCAATGCCGGACTGCGCATCGCCGTCTCGGACCGCACGCTGAACGCGCATGTGGAGTCGGACCCTCTGGATGGATTTCTCAGCACCCGCGTCGAGGCCCTGGTCCTGGCCACCGAGCCTACACCGGCCATGCGCTTCCCCTCCCAGATCCCGGTGATCGTGGCAGGCAATCGAGCAACACAGGTGACCGGAGCGGATATTTCAGCAAGCGACGACCGGCTTGGCGCACGCCGAGCCATCGAATACCTGATTTCACTGGGGCATCGGCACATCGGGCACATCGGTGGCGGCGGAGGCGCATCAAGGCTCAGGCGCATTGGATACCAGGACGCCATGCGCGCGGCGGGCCTGGCCGAGCGCATCGTCATCCTCACCCCGCACACCACCGAGGACAGCGGTTATCAGTGCACCCAGCAGCTTTTACGCGAAACCCCGGAAATTACCGCCATCCTGGCCGGCAATGATTCGATGGCCATGGGTGCCCTGGCCTCGGCCCGCGAGAACGGCCGCTCGGTCCCCGAGGATCTGTCAATTATCGGCTACGACAACTCGCCGCTCTCCGACACGCACCTGCTCCGCTTGACCACCGTAGACAGCCGCAACCGCGAGCTCGGCATGCACGTGGCCGAGCAGGTGCTCTCCCGGCTCGCGGACCCTGAACGCGCCGCGCAACAGGTCTCGCTGGAGCCGGCACTCGTTGAGCGCGGCACCTGCGCCCCAGTTCGCACCGCCTAGATAATCCCCGCTCAAGACCCCTTGACCGCCGCTTGGATTCGCCTTTACACTTTTTTGGAGCGCTCCAAAATCCCCTGAACAACTTCCACCCAGGAGAACCCGTGACAAAAAGCATCGGAATCGCCGTCATCGGCGCAGGCATGGCCGGCTTGTCCCACATCGCCGGCTACCGCACCGCGCCCACCCTGTACAACTCCGACCTGCCCCCGCTGCGCTACATCGCGGTGGCCGATGTGAACACCGATCTGGCAGCCAAAGTTGCCAAGCGCTACGGCTACGAAAAGGCACTGGGCTCCTGGCAAGAGGTGGCCAACGATCCGGACATCGACGTCGTTTCGGTGGTTATT
The DNA here is from genome assembly GCF_052379505.1 of Glutamicibacter sp. 363. Lineage (NCBI taxonomy): Bacteria > Bacillati > Actinomycetota > Actinomycetes > Micrococcales > Micrococcaceae > Glutamicibacter > Glutamicibacter sp. 363. The sequence goes on from NZ_JBQSYR010000002.1 coordinate 50,900, forward strand.
GCCAACCGCTTCCACCGCGAAGCCGTTGAGGGCCTGCTGGCCGCTGGCAAGCACGTACTGTGTGAAAAGCCGTTGGCCGACACCCTAGAAGAAGCCGAGGCCATGGCCACCGCGGCCCGCAACGCCAACTCCATTGCCCGCGTCGGCTTCACCTTCCGCCGCACCCCGGGTATCGCCACGATCCGCAACCTCATCACCGATGGCACTCTGGGGAAGGTATTGCATTTTTCTGGTCGCTATTGGACCGACTACGGCCACAATCCACAGGCTCCAATGAGCTGGCGCTTCAAGGGTGCTGCCGGCTCTGGCGCACTGGCCGACGTGGGAAGCCACCTGTCCTACGTCGCCGAGTTCCTGGCCGGCGGCATTCTTTCGGTCAGCGGCGGTCAGCTGAGCACCAGCATCACCGAACGCTTCCTGCCGGCCGGCGCCGTGACCGGACACGATCTGGTGGAACTAAGTGATAAATCGGAACCGGTGGAGAACGACGACTATGCGGCGTTCAACATCCAGTTCGCCGAAGCCTCGGGCAGCTTGGAAGTCTCCCGCGTGGCCGCCGGCCACCCAAACACGCTGAACTTCGAGGTCTTTTGCGAAAAGGGCGCGGCACGCTTCAGCCAGCTGCGTCCGTCGGAAATCGAAATCATGCTCACCGAAGGGCCTTCGGCAACCAACGGCTATCGCACGGTGAACCTCGGCTCGGAACACGCGTACCTAGGCGGAGGGCTCCCCATGGACGCACCGGGAGTCGGCTTTGGCCAGAATGACGCCTTCGGCTATCAGGCCCGCGCCTTCCTCGACGAGGTCTGCGGTCTGGACACCGCACTTCCCATCAACGCAACGTTCGACGAGGGCGTGCACAATATGCAAATCCTACAGGCGGTCGTTCAGTCCGCCAGCAACAACGGAAAGAAGGTCGCCCTGTGAAACTCGGTGTATACAACGCAATCCTCCACGACCGCCCCCTGCCCGAAGCGCTCAACATCATCAAAGATCTGGGACTGACCGGCATCGAGCTGAACACTGGCGGGTTCTTGCCAGCAGTCCATGTGCCCAATTTCGACCAGATCCTGGAAAGCGATAGCGCCCGGGATGACTTTCTGGAGATTTTTGACCACGCCGGCGTGCAGATTGCAGGACTGAACTGCAACGGCAACCCCTTGCACCCCAACCCGGTTATTGGTGGCCAGCACGCCGACGATATCCGCCGCAGCATAAGGCTCGCACAGCGACTGGGACAGCATCGCGTTGTGACCATGTCCGGCCTGCCCGGCGGTGAACCGGGTGCTACCCGAGTCAACTGGGTGGTGAACGCCTGGAACTCGGCAGCACTGGAGCAATTGGATCACCAGTACGGCGTCGCCGCCAAGTTCTGGAAGGAGATGGATTTCCTGGCCCAGGACAATAACGTCAAGGTCGCCCTGGAATTGCACCCGCAGAACCTGGCTTTTAATCCGGCTAGCTTCCGCGAACTCATCGAACGCGCTGGCACCAGCAACATCGGCGTCGAGCTCGATGCCTCGCACCTGTTCTGGCAGCAGATGGATCCCGTGGCCGTGGTTCGAGATCTTGGCTCATGGGTCTTCCATGCCGCGGCCAAAGACGTGCGCATTAACCCGCATGCGGCAATCCAAGGAGTTCTGGACAACAGCTTCCGTAAAAAGAGCGCGGACGAACCACGCACCAATATGGGCGGGGACGAATGGGTCAATGAATGGCCAGAAAACTCAGCCTGGGACTTCGTGGCCCTAGGTAAGGGACATGACACCGCCTTCTGGACCGAGTTCCTACGCGCCCTGCACGAGGTGGACCCTGAGATGCTGGTGAACATCGAGCATGAAGATACCGAGCTGGGGGCCGTTGAAGGCCTAGAAGTCGCCGCCAAGGTACTGCTTGAGGCCGATACCGCGCTGACCTCGTCGCTGATGGCAAACTAGTACCGCACAGGGGAGCGCACCTCCTTAGAGCCTCGCCCTCGCCAATGAAATGCGCCACGAGCCCGGCGTTCACTAAATGTGGACGTCGGGCTCGTGGCTTGAGTAAGTCAATTACGGCGGGCCAAAAATTAGCCGGTACGTGCAACGTATTGGCAGGAAGATATCCCACTGTCCGTGCCATGCGATGTCGAAACCGAGGATTGCTACCGGCGCAGCCACGACGGTCTTGGCCTGATGCTCGTGAGTCAACGCGTTAGAACAGGAAAGAACAGCGCTCAGGCACTAGTTGATATCCCTCGGGCTGGATGCCCCGCCCAGCGCCGATGCAGCAAAGCACACCCCGCCGCGCACAGCGCAATCACCACACCAAAGCAGGTCACCGCCATCGGTTCGCCGGCGAGTTGGCCTACCCAACCTAGCCCCAAGGCACCCAGAGCGGTCAGCGCGTAGCCCAGCACCCAAAAAGCCGAGCTAACACTACCTCGATGGCGCAATTCAATACGACGCAACACGACCCCCAGGCCCACCGGGAACAACGCGCCATGGCTCAGTCCGGCCAGGATCAACCCGGCAAGATATACGGCCAGGGCCGGGCCACCGGCCAATTGCGGGGCTAAAGCAATCAGCAACGCACCGACCCCCAACCCGAAATAACCTAAGAGCGCTCTCTCGCTGACTAGCTTCCCGCCAAGTTTCTGACCCACTGTTGTCGCGGCAAAGATCAACGAGCCAATCAGCCCCAGCAGACGCAGATCGGTGATGCCAAAAGCGCGGACTACCAGAATGGAGGTCATTGCGGTGCAGCCACCCATCACCGCGAAGCCCAGAGTCATGAGACCACCCACGCAGAAGTCGCGCCGGGCAAGGCGAGGCACCCGGGGAAGGCTGAGCGTCAACAGGTATCCACGGTGCAGCACGCTGTCCGGGATCATTGCCAAAAGCACAAGGCACAGGCCCGAAAGTACCGAGTGAACGCCGAAGGTCATCATGGGAGCATTCGGAAAGAAAAAGGTGAGGAAAGCTGCCATGGTTGGACCGCTGCCCAGCCCCACCATATTCGCCACGCTTGAAATGCTGGCGCCGCGGGTGGAACTGGAGACTAGATCCGTCAGATAAGCGGTGGCCGTTCCAGTGACTAATCCGGCGCACACTCCAGAAAGAGCCCGAGCCATAAACAGCATGGGCACCTCGGTCGCCACCGCATAGAGCATTCCGCTAGCCGCCGAGGCAAGTAAGCCGAGGATCATTACGGGTTTGCGACCAATGGCATCGGATAGTGAACCGAAAATACACAACACGGCTAGGACCACGATGGCGTATATCGCGAAGAGCTGCGTGGACGCGGCAGTGCTCAGACCATACTCGTCCTGAAGCATCGGGTACAGCGCAGTGGGCATGGTGGTGCCGCACATGGCCACCGCGTATGTCGCCAAAACGACAGCCAACGGCCAACGAGGGGTCAGGGCTGGCCTATCCCGCAGAACCATGCCAAGTCCTCAATCTCGTGATGGATAACAACACGAGCCTAAGTAAGTCCTAATGTCCTGTCAATGCAACTGTGTTATTTTCTATTTTCTCGCGCCAGATCGGCGGCACCGATAAGTCCAGCTGCCGGCCCTAGCTCCGCCTGGCATATCCGAGCGAATGGACGATATCCTCGTCCGGACAGCGTTCGGCGGTACGCTTCTTCTGCGGTCTTAATTAACTGTTTAGAAGCTGTTCCAAGTCCGCCACCTATCACCACTATGCCGGGGTCTAGCACCGAGGCGAGGTTTGAAATCCCCAATCCAAGCCATTCGCCCATGTCAGATATCAAGTCACGGCAGGCTGGGTCCCCGGCTGCCGCCAGCTCGGTGACCACGATGCCGCTGACCGCGTCTGGATCGTTGCTTACAGCGGCTCGAAGCCGGAAGGCAACCGGTGACTTGGTCCGGACCAGTTCGGCGCCGTCCCTTCCGAGTGCATTTCCCGATGCGTATTGTTCCCAGCACCCGCGATTACCGCAGGCGCATCGATGCCCACCGGGAACAATGACCTGGTGGCCAAACTCCCCTGCGATTCCCGACTTTCCACGATGAATCTGCCCGCCAAGAATGACAGCACCGCCTATGCCGGTACCGAGAGTGAGGCACACCATGTCGTTTTCTCCACGGCCCGCGCCAAAACGGTGCTCAGCCCAGCCAGCGGCATCGGCGTCGTTAACTAGGGTGATGTCATGCCCAACAAGGCTCATCAGCCGTTCACGAACTGGTTCATTCCGCCAAGATAAGTGGGGGCTGAAGAGGACCGTCTTACCCTTTTTGTCCATCCACCCAGCCGCGCCAATCCCCACGGGCAGATCTTCGTGCCCTTCGGAGATTTCCTTGATCAGTTCCGCGAGAACGTGTTCCGTGGCCGCGACATCGTGCTGCGGAGTCTCCCGATGGATCTGTCCCGAGATGCTTCCCCGCTCGTCCACTAGCGCCGCGAGTATTTTGGTGCCACCGATATCAACGCCGATGGAAAGATTAGCTGAATGCACAGTTTCCAATACTAAGAGCATTAGGCGCTCAAAACACAGGGCGAATCTCTTTAGGACCATCGCCGTTGACATTAGTCGTCCGATAGCCAAGCCGAATTTCCTGCTCACCTCAACTTGGTGGCTTAAATAGTCAGCTGATTTCTAGTGCATTCCACTCCTGGCTGCAGCTCGTAATTGCTCCTAGCTCTTTCAAGTGAAATCCGCGAAGTAGCGGCTAGAACACCAGGCTCTAGCAGCTACTCCGCATCGCTAATTACCCGTTATCCCGTGATTCATCGTCATCTTCAACGACTCTGGTCTCAATGTCAGCGCTCGGCGGTTTTGGCAACTCTGGGTACAGGCATCTCGATGGCTCCCGTCTGGATCTGCTCGAATTCTTCCGGTGTGACCACCGGGATCTCGTAGCCCTCTTTGTCGATGAGCTTTCCGCCTTCATAGTGGTCGCCCTCTATCAGCCCGCAGATTTCTTCGCGCTTCACCATGCGCGGCGGGGCGGCGGAGAACACCGAAGAGTTCTTCGAATTCCCGAATTTCAGTTCGTTGAATAGCAGGTTCAACAGCACCGCCATGATCGCGGCCGAAGAGATCCCCGAGTGGAAGATCGTTTCGAACCAGCTTGGGAAGCTCGCATAGAAGTCAGGTTTGACGATCGGGACGCAGCCAAAGGAGATCGATGCTGCCACGATGACTAGGTTCATCCCGTCATATTTGATCTTGGACAGGGTTCGAATTCCGGAGGCGGCCACGGTGCCGAAGAGCACGATTCCGGCACCGCCGAGCACCGGGGTGGGAATCGCGGCGACCACACGCCCCAGGATCGGCAGCAGGCCGAGCACCACCAGAATGCCGCCGCCGGCCGCGACCACGAAGCGGCTGGTGATCCCGGTGATGGCCACCAAACCGACATTCTGCGCGAAGGCCGACTGCGTGAAGGTGTTGAACAACGGAGCCACGGCCGAGGAGGCCATATCGGCACGCAGCCCGTCGGCAATGCGCTTTGAATCCACCCGGGATCCGGCGATCTCACCGACTGCCAGAATATCGGCGGTGGTTTCGGTCAGGATAACCAGGACCACGATGGTCATGGAAATGATTCCGCCCAGCTCAAAGACCGGCATGCCAAAGGCCAGCGGCTGCGGGAAGGCGAAGACCGAGCCGGTACCGACCGCGGAGAAATCTGCCATCCCGAGCAGGGCCGCGGCCACGGTGCCGAAGACGATAGCCAAAAGGATCGACATCCGCGAAATTGCGGCGTTGCCGACCTTGGAAAGCAGCAGCACGGCGAGCAGCGTACCGGCGGCGAGCCCGATGTTCGGCAAGGAACCGTAATCGGGAGCCTCGGCGCTTCCTCCCATGGCCCAGTTCGCCGCGACCGGAGTCAGCGAGATGCCGATCATCGTAATGACCACCCCGGTGACCACCGGCGGGAAGTACCTAATCACCCGCGCGAAGAACGGCGCGATGAGGAACCCGATGAGCGCGGCAACGAGAACCGCGCCGAAGACCGCCTGGATGCCTCCTCCCCCGTTGACGATGGCAACCATCGTGGCGACCGAGGCAAAGGAGGTTCCCTGGACCAGCGGCAGCTGAGCTCCGAAGAAGGGAATTCCTACAGTCTGCAAGATAGTTGCCAGCCCGCCAATGAACAGGCAGCTGGCCACGAGCAATCCGACTTCTTCGCTGCTCAGCCCCGCCGCACCGCCGATGATCAAGGGCGGGGCGATGATTCCCCCGTACATGGTCAGGACATGCTGAAGCCCGTAGGCCAGTGACTTGCCAAAAGGTAATCTAGCGTCCTCTGGCCGTCGTGCTTTGATAGATTCATCAGGTGTAGCGCTCAAGGCTGACCTCCTACGTCAGTCGCTGCCAAAAAGGGTGTGCCGGTGTGTCCGCACCGGCACACCCTTCTCACATCGGGTTAGATAAATGCAGGGATATTGGCCCACACCGGATGGTTGGCCTCGGTTCCCTCGCGGGAGAGGGTTGCTTCGATCAGCCCATAAGGGCGATCTGCGGCAAAGAACACTTCATTCGGGTTGTCCTGGCCGAAGGCTTCCAGATCCACCAGGAAGTGGTGCTTGTTCGGCAAGGACATCTTGATCTCTGCAATTTCCGGATGCGCCTCGAGAACCGCTTGGCCCATGTTGTACATGCTCTGCTGCAGCGCGTACGAGTGGGTCTGCGCGAACTGGGTGAGCATCAGCGAACGCACCGAGCGGTACACGGCGTCGTAGTCGATGCCGGCGGCTACGGCCTCCGGATCATAGCGCCAGCGGGCGGTCACATCGGTGGCCAGGATGCGGTCGGTGGTTTCCTTCAAGGTTGTGTACTTGTCAACCGGGAATCCATGGAATTCGCTGCCAGTAGACTTCAGCACGGTGAGGCCTTCCAGCCCCGCGACGATGCTCTTCTCTCCGTCGGCCCCGATTTCCAGGACCGCCGTGCGAATTTCGGACTTGTTCTGCGAGAAGGCGTGGTCGTGGTCGTTGATGCGGTCCCAGAAAAACTGCTGCGCCGCCCAGCGTCCACCGGTGATCCACTCGAATTCGCCGGTGAAATGGGTGCCCAGCTGAACCAGGAAGTCTTCGATGGCGCCCACGCCATTTCGGGCCAGGCCGTAGACGGTGTTCTTCTGGGTGTCAGTGGGTACGACTCGGGCGTTGTCTCCGTCGATGTGGGCGGCGGTGAAGTCGCCGTGCAGCTGGCTGGTGACGTTCAGATCCTGAATCTGGTGGCGATCGGTGTCGCGGGTGATTTTTACCAGGCGAACCTCGGCCTTGCCATACTGGTTGGATCCCAGCACGATCTTGGTTCCTGCTGGGGCGTTGATTTCGGTAGTCATGGTTCTAACTTCCTCGGTACGTGGAATATGCAAACGGGCTGATAAGAAGAGGTACGTGGTAATGCTGGTCGACGTCTTTGACGTAAAAGTCGATGCTTACCGCGGGGAAGAAGCTTTCCGTTCCCTGCTTCCCGAAGTAGTCGCCGGTTCCGAAGGAAATCCGGTAGCGTCCTGCTTCAACCTGAGCCGGTCCCAGAGCCGTGATGCGGCCGTCCGCATCGGTGAGTCCGGATCCGATTTCTTGCCAGCCGGATGCCCTGTTGGCTTCCAGCGTGGCCTTGACACCGGAGGCAGGCCTCCCGGTCCCGGTGTCGAGAATGTGGGTGGTGATGTGACTGCGAACTGCGGTCGATTCATCCATGGAGTACTCCTTAGCTCAAGGGTTGGCTTTATCCGCGGACCGCGCTGGACATGCGGAGCAGCGCAATCGCACGCAACTGCTCGGCTACTTCGCGCAATTCGGTATCCTCGTCATTGCCCAGGCGGCGTTCGCATTCGGCGAGGATTTCGCTGCTGCTCCGGCCCGCGGCACGGATCAGGAAAACCCGATTGAAGCGGGATTCATAGCTGCGGTTGGCTTCGGCCAGACGGGAGGCGACATCGTCATCGAGCTGCAGGCTTGCTTGCTCGCCCCGGGAGAGTGAGGCTTCGGCGGAGTCCCCTTGGGCTCGTTCGCCGATGCGGGGGTGATGCGCCAGGGCCGCAGCGATTTCGATCTCGCCAAAGGGTGCGGCAATGCGTTGGGCTGCAGCCGTTAGCGCTGCACGGTCTGCATAGGGGCGTGCAGCCACAAGTCCATTGATCCAACGTTGCACATCGAGGCATGGCCGCAAGACGGCGGCAGCGTCTGCCTCGGGTAAGTTGTTAAAAACATGCAGGTCCATCGGGTGATCAGCTCTTTTCTTACACCACGATCCGATGGCTGAACACCCTTACCACCGATGGTTCTATCGGCTTCGACTCGATGTTTTTGGATCGTGGAATCTTCGTTCCACTACTGTAAGCCAACTCACACTACCTCCGTCAAGTGGTTTTCGAGGGAAATTTTTTGAAGTGTGATTTATTGTCGGAAATTTCGGTCGCAGGGAAGTTTTTAGGCCGAAACCCTTGCCAGGAGCCGCGCTCACCCGACATACTGTTTTCGTAGGACAAAAATAAACTTCCGCATTACGGAATCAACTTATCGCAAAAGGAGGGTCGCCATGACCGCCAACCAGTCGGCAAGCATCAACTACTCACCTAAGGAAGCGCGGGTCCTCTCGGCGACCGCGGCGCTCCAGACGGGCATGTTCCAGCCAATCGAGAATCTGGACCCTGACATGTCCCCGCGGGCACGCATCAACACTTCGGCACCGAGCTTCCTGGACCGCCTGCTGCGCAGAAACTAGTTCGCCGACCCCTAGGGGTGCAAAACTTCATAAAGGCCATGTTCCGGAGGCGCCGAGCATGGCCTTTATGTTCTTAAATGGCCCACGTCAAACGGACGTGGGGCTCAAGGGAGGCATCGAAAGATCATTGCGCTGCGTGCTTGGCGTGCTTGGCACCGGGATCGTTCCACGAACCCGCTTCGGCGCGAGCTTCAACCATGAAGAGAAGTGCTGCCCGCGAGGATCTACTTGAGCACCAGCTGCGCCAATACCGGAAGCGCGATTACCGACAGGGCGCAGGTAATCACGATGGCCAGCGCCGTCGGCTCACCGTCACCGGTGTCATTGTGAGCCATGATGTAGGCCGTGGCGGAGGTCGGCATAGCTGCCATAAGCACCGCGGTGTTGAACCACATCGATTCGAGATCCGGCGCGAAAATCCAGAGCATCGAAACGGTCAGCAGAGGCAATGCCGCCAGCTTGCCAACCACCATGACCAGCATGGTTCGCTTGGCTCCACGCACCTTGGTATGCGCCGTCCCCGCCCGCCGGTCCAGGGTGCGCTGAACGGTGCGCCGCAAGGATAGACCGATTACGAACAAGGCTCCGGGGGCTGCCGCGGCGGCAATGAGGTCTACGGTGTCATCAAGCGGTTTTGGAATGGGGATCCCCCACATCACCACTGCTCCGCCAAACACCATGGCCCAGGTAACCGGGCTATAAAGCAGTGCATTGCGAACCGTCAACGCGATCCGGCGACCGCTGGGCTTATGCCTGTTTCCCGGGCCTGCCGGCATCATCAGCTGGGCCAAGATGGGAAAACCCACCATAAAAATAACGTTGTGGACCAGCTGCCCCATGCCTGCGGCGAGACCGGCTTGGCTGCCGAGCACCCCGAGAACTACCGGAATTCCCAGATAGGAGACGTTGCCAAAGCTGGTGCTGAGCATGCCAGCCAGGCTCCGCCCGCGCTCTACGCGCAACACATAGCGGAAAAGGACCCAACAGATGAGGGCGAATGCCAACGTCGAGACGATGCTGACCCACAGGAAATCGAACGGAACTCCCCGACTAACATCGGCCCGGGCAACCACCTTGTACAGCAATGCAGGCAGTGCCACGTAAAAGACAAAAACGTTCAGAGCCGGTTCCACGCTGGGCGGGAATTTCGGTGAATAACTGACCGCGTAGCCAATGAGCATCACGAAGAACAGCGGCAGGACACCGAACAGCACGTCGAGGAACACAAGACTCCTTCAAAGTTCATTTTTGAGTCTTTCCAAGCCTAGTTGTCCTTCCCGCGGCAACCTGCATCGGCTTCGCTGGACCTGCCGAACTTCAGGCATGCTCCGGCGGATTCACATACGCGGCTGCCATGGCACCTGCGACTAGGCTAGATGCCAAAAGGAGTTAATATGCCATCTGCAAACATGCCGACGTCCAGCATCCTGATCACCGGAGCCGGCTCCGGCATAGGTCGGGCCACCGCACGGCTGCTACTAGCCCAGGGCTGGAATGTGGTCTTGGCCGGACGCACCGAACAGACACTGCAGGAAGCAGCACAAGGCCACGGCAACGCTCTAGTGGTCCAAGCCGATGTCTCCTCCGCCGAAGAGGTTCGATGCCTATTTGCGAAGGCGACCGAGCATTTTGGTCGTCTCGATACGCTATTCAACAATGCCGGAACGTTCGGTCCCGCGGTCTCCATCGATGAGCTAAGCGCGGAGGACTGGGAGAAAGTCTGCCAGGTGAACCTGACCGGAGCGATGAATTGTGCCCGCGAAGCTTTTAAGCATATGAAGCTGCATGGCGGCGGAAGAATTATCAACAATGGATCAATTTCCGCTCAAGTGCCCCGACCACGGTCGGTGGCCTATGCAGTTACCAAGCACGCCATCACGGGGCTGACTAAGTCCATTGAACTCGATGGCCGCCCGTTTGGCATCTGCGCTTCACAGATCGACATCGGCAACACTGCTAGCGACATCATGGACGAACTCGGCACCTCGCAAGGAGCCTTGCAAGCCGACGGCTCGCGCAAGGTTGAGCCAACATTCGACCTGCAACAGGCAGCGCAAGCCGTAGCCTTCCTGGCTAACAGCCCACTCACCGTCTCGGTCAATCAGCTCACCATTACCGCTGCAGGGATGCCCTATATTGGCCGCGGTTAGTTCGCTTTGCGCGCGGAGTTCAGCTGGTGGCTATAGTGGGACGAACCGTTTAGAGTCCAAATTCAGGCAAGTGAGAAGATGAGCGCCGAACCGTCAGCAATGCAAGTGAGCTATCCGGAGAATTGCGGTAATGCCCCACGGCATCTGGTGATTCAGGAAGTGATCGTGGCGCTGCACGGGCGAGATCTGGATCATCTCAGGCTGTGGCTCACCGAGGACATTGAATGGGAAATAGTTGGCTTTGAAACGCTGCACGGGATCGAGGCGCTCTGTAGCTGGGTAATGATTTCAGGAGATACGAAATCACTCGAATTCAAAAGCGTGCTCACTCACGGTCGCGAAGGAAGCACCGATGGAAATATCACCAACGGTCAGGATATCTCCGCGGCTTTTAGCCATGTGCTGCGCTTTACCGGAGCAGCGAAAACCGCACGGATCAAGTCCGCGCGCAGCTATCTGGTGTCGAAGCCAATTTAGAAGTACTCGGCCAAGAACGATTCAAGCTTTGCAAACGCGGAATTCCAGGCCTTTTGGCTGCTCTCGATGACTTCATGTGGCAATGGGCCCTGCGTCAAGGTCACATAGGTCTGGCCGGCAAATTCCTTGAAGTCCAGCTTGGTGTGAATGACCAGATCCAGCGTCATCTCATGCGGACCATCGGCGCTGGCCAGGCATACCTGTTCGTCAAAGATCGTGACCACTGCCTTGAGCGGCACCTGAGCTTCCGGGTTATCGCTTTGTGCCATGGTCAGCTCATGGCGTCCCCCGACCTTCGGCTCGAGAATTACCGAGCCCTCCTGCACCGTCCAGCCATGCGGTCCCCACCACTGCGTAATAATCTCCGGTTCGACGAATGCGGCCCAGACCGCAGCACGAGGAGCGGCGAATTGCCGGGACAAGACAAGTTCATTCATTTCCTGCATACTCGGATTTTACCGTGCTCTCGGCGGGGAATCTAAAGCCGGCTATTTGGGGCGACGGGATTCCATGCGGCTAGCGGTATATACGGTTAGCTCATCGGCCTGAGTTCCGGCGGCCTCGTGGGCGCGCAGCACCATCATGGCGCGGTCCCATTTAATGCGTTCGCGTGGGCTGGTCATGATCGAGCGTTCGGCCGGGCCGAAAATACTCAACCCCAAATACTTCAGGCGCCATCGGGCACGATATCCAAGACTCAAGCCGGTGGTGTCGCTGATGATGGGCAGTGGTGACTCGTCCATGGGGAAACCTCAATTTGTCAGGGCGCCGGAGCCAATTGCGTCCGTGACTTAAGCCTACTCCAATAGTTGGTGCACCAACTATATCCTTAATCACTCGGCGGGCGCCGCGATTCCCGCGTCCACCACATCGCCCAGAATCTTGCACAATTCAACGACTTTTTGCTCGCTTAAGTTCAGCCGACTCAGCATCTCATGGGGAATATCCAACGCCTGCTCACGCAGCATTTCACCCTTCTGGGTAGTCTCAATCAAGATCGCGCGTTCATCGCGCGGATTCTTTCTGCGCTCGAGCAATCCGGCTTTTTCAAGGCGCTTGACCAGCGGGGAGAGCGTCCCGGGATCCAGATGCAGCTTTTCGCTGAGCTCCCGCGCACCGATTGGAGCAGATTCCCACAGGGCCAGCATCACCAGGTATTGCGGGTGGGTCAGCCCCAATGGGTCGAGCACCGGCTTATAAGCTGAAATCACCGATCGTGAGGCGACGGCCAGTCCAAAACACAACTGCCGCTCAAGCTTGAGCAGATCATCACGACGAAGATTGGAGCTGTCCACGATGTTTTGTTCTCCTTGGGGTTCATGCCGGTACCGACACTAAGATCGTACGCCAGCATCCTGAGACGGGGCTTGGCGGCAGAGCGCCACAGGCGTTAGCCTCAACATCTCGGCAAAGAAGACTTCAAGGAGACCTAGGTGAACCCAGAACTGCGTGCTAGCCGCTCACGATTCACCCGATGGGTAGCCACCCTTGCCCCGTCGGTATTCTCCAGCGTGATGGCCACCGGCATCGTAGGCATGGGTCTGCTGCTTTCCGGGTTCTCCGCCCTCGGCCAGGCTTTCTGCATCCTGGCCGGTATCATGTTCCTCGGACTACTCACGGTGCTGGTCCTGCGCGTCGTGCGCTATCCGACGGCGGTGCAAATTGATGCGCTGAACCCGGCCGTTGGTTTTGGGTTCTTCACCGTGGTCGCGGCCTCGAATGTCCTAGCCCTCGCACTGGCGGTTTTGAAGCTCCCGGGCGCCGCACTGACCGCGCTGATATTCGGGACGCTCATTTGGCTGATCACCACCTACGCGATTCCCGCCGGGCTGGTGCTGCATGAACGTCCGGAACCGGCACTGACCCACGCAAATGGGTCGTGGTTCCTCTGGGTGGTGGCCACCCAATCCGTTGCCGGCGGATTAGCGCATCATACGAGCTTCGGCGCCTGGGCCGCCATGCTTGCCTTAGCTATCTGGTTGCTAGGCTGCGCGCTCTATCTGCTGACCGCTACCCTCGTGACGGTGCGCATGATCCGCTATCCGAACCGCGCCGAGACGCTTTCACCGACGTATTGGATCTTCATGGGGTCCACCGCGATCAGCGTATTGACCGGTTCGCAACTACTCGGCTTGGCAAACCGCGGTGAGATTCCGAACTGGCTGCAAGCAAATATCGCCTTTACCACCTTGGCGTTGCTCGCCATAGGGTTATGGTTCATCCCCCTGCTGCTGGTCTTCGGAATCTGGCGGCACATCATCCACCGCCACCCGCTGAGCTATGAAACGGGCCTTTGGGCGATTGTCTTCCCGCTGGGCATGCTCGCCACCGCATGCCTTTCCCTGGGATCAATACCGGATTTCTCGGCTCTCTTTACGCTGGGGCAGATAGTGATTTGGGTGGCCGTGGCCAGCTGGGCGGGAACCATCGCCCTATGGGTGGCACGAATCAGGCATCCTGCCTAGTCTTAGGTTATGAGCAACCTTGAACAGGCACCGGCGGAAATCGACTGCAGCAACCTCGATGCACGCTCAGAGGTTCAGGCGCTGGAGCCCCGCCCAGTCCCCCTCGGTGGCCCGCGAGCCATGACGGTCTCCCGGACTCTTCCGCAGAAACAGCGCAGCCTGATCGGCGCGTGGTGCTTCCTCGACCACTACGGACCGGACGACGTAGCGCTCACCGGCGGGATGAACGTTCCACGGCATCCGCACACCGGACTGCAGACCGTCTCCTGGCTCTTCTCCGGCGAAATCGAACACATCGACTCGGCCGGGCATAAGGCCAAAGTGCGCCCCGGTGAATTGAACCTCATGACCGCTGGATACGGAATCACGCATTCCGAAATGCTCTGCGAAGAAACCACGATCTTGCACGGAGCCCAGCTATGGACCGCCCTGCCTGACCGGGTGCGCAATATGGAACCAACCTTCGAAAATTACCGTCCCGAACCGATATACGGCCAAGGATGGATGCTCAACGTTTTCCTCGGCACTCTCGCGATTGGCGAGCAGAGCCTCACCTCCCCGGTGAAGACGCATACCGAACTCAGCGGGGCCGAACTGCATCTGGACCCGCATACCGAGGTCGAAATCGTGGTCCCCGCACATCACGAACACGGTGTACTCGTTGATCAGGGCCGCCCGACGGTCAACGGCAAACCACTTGAGCACCGCGAACTGGGCTTCGTCCGGGCCGGATGCACCACGCTGCGCATCACTGCCGGCGAGCAGCCGGTCCGCGCTTTGCTGATCGGCGGAGAGCCGCTTAAAGAGGAGATCCTCATGTGGTGGAACTTCGTGGGACGCAGCCATGAAGAAGTCCTCGCATTCCGCGCGCAGTACCAAGCGGAAATCGGCGCCGAACCAGGAGACAGCTCGGAGGACCGCTTTGGCCCATTCCCGGAAAACACTCCCGCGCCATTGCCGGCGCCGGCGCTACCTACCGTCCGACTACGTACACGAGTTAACCCCTCCTAGAAAGCGGCCACCAAATGAGCGAAATCACACCTGTTTTCCTGCCCGAACGTCGGCGATATGCACTGGACGATGATGGAAAGGTCATTGGCGCAACCCACTTTCGAGAATTCACCGGTTCCGCTGGCACCGAGCGGATCTTTTTCCACACGACCGTGGACGAAGAATACGGCGGACAAGGACTGGCCAGTGTGCTGGTGAAATTCGCGTTGGACAACACCATCGCCGGTGGAGCCAAGATCGTGGCAGTTTGCCCGTACGTCAAGGCCTATGTCGCTAAGCACGCCGAATACCAGCCACACCTCGTCGCGACGACCCCAGAGCACCTGAAAGTCCTGCCACGCGCCTAGCTGCGCAGCTCAAGACCCTGCTTGTCCAGGGCTTCACGGAGGATGCGCAGCGCTTTTGGTCCGACGCCATGCAACCGAAGCAGCGCTTTCTCGCCGGTTTCGCCCGCTTGTTCGAGGCTCGTGATACCAGCGCTTAGCAGCGCCCTGGTGGCCGGTGCGCCGATGGCTGGGAGCTCAGTTTCCATACGCCTGGGCTACTTAGGGCCAGCCGCCGCCGGGGATTCGATCCGCGGCGTAACGACCAGCAGTACGATGATCAGGAACAACGAGAAGGCGAAGACCGCGGCGAAGCCCAGCCCCACTGCCACCGTGGCGAAGATGACCCCGCCAAGCGCGGTCACTCCCGCGTTGCCCAGCGCATCCGCCATGGTCATCGCCGAGGAGTTGAATCCTTGTTCCTGCTTGCCGGAGAGGGCCAGCATATTCACGTTTTGGCGTGGGAAGATCATTCCCATTCCAAATCCGCCTATCGCCCAACCAACCACGATGATGGCCACCGGCGGGTGGAACAACGCGGCATAAAGCGCGGTGGAGATGCCAAACGCCCCGGCCAGGGCGCCGATTCCGATGCATGCGGAATTGCTTAAACGTTCACCGGCTTTCCCCTGCAGCCACGAGCCCAGGGCCCAGGACAATGCGGAGGCGGTGAGCACCAGACCCGCGCGGTCCGGAGGCAGAAAATAGTCTTCGCGCAGCAAATACGGCAGGTAGACCTCTGTGCCGAAAAATGCTCCAGCCACCAGCGATCGGGTCAGCACCGTGGCTGGCATTCCACGCCGGGCGCTGAAGGTCCCTACGGGCAGCAGCGGCCGGATCGCTAACAGGGCGAGCGCCAACGCTGACAGCAGGGCGACGACGGAGGGCCACCCATTGTCCATGAGCCCAAGCAGGTTCATGGCGATCACCGAAGCCCCGGTGAACCCCGCGAGCAGTAGCCGCTTGATGGAGACCGGACCGAGGGTTGCATCGCGTGCAGAATCCATGCGATGCAGGGTCGGGATGACCGCCACGATCGCGAAGGCGATGAAGATCAGCACCCCAAGGAATACCCA
Organism: Glutamicibacter sp. 363; assembly: GCF_052379505.1. NCBI lineage: Bacteria > Bacillati > Actinomycetota > Actinomycetes > Micrococcales > Micrococcaceae > Glutamicibacter > Glutamicibacter sp. 363. The sequence goes on from NZ_JBQSYR010000002.1 coordinate 67,090, forward strand.
ACGCCAACCGAGGTATGTGGCGATCAGGCCCGCAATCCACGGTCCGAGCAACGCCGGGATCACCCCGGCGGCGGCGAAAAGTGCGAAAATTTTGCTGTGCAATTTTGCCGGATATGCCCGAGCGATCAGCACAAAGATTGCCACGGTCACGGCGCCGCCACCGATGCCTTGCAAAATTCTTCCGAGGATCAGCACCTGCATATCCGCCGCGGTGCCGCAGATAAGCAGGCCGCCGGCAAAAATAGCCACGGAAGCGTACAGCGGAATCTTCGGGCCTCTTCGGTCCGAAACCTCTCCCGCAGCAACCATGCCAAGCATCGCGCTGGCAATCGGTGCGGCAAAGGCCAGCGCGAAGTACTTCTGTCCATCGAGCAGCTCACTGACCAGCGGCATGATCGTGGAAACCGCCAACGCTTCGAAACCCACCGAGAAGACCAGGACGAACATGCCCAGGGTGGTCGCCAAATATTTGGCGGCATAGATCGACTCAACCGTTGCGGAATCTACCGCAGAGTCACGTGGTGATGGCATGCGGCCATTCTTTCATTGAACGTCTCGGACGCCGATTCGGCACCGATGGTTAGTGGATGCACCGCATGGCTTTGTAAGCTGAACCCATGCTTAACGAAGATACGCGTCGCCGACTGGTCAAGATCACCGCGCTCTGCCTAGCGCTGATGGTGGGAGCTACCGGGATACTCTCCAGCGGTGTTCTTGGCCTTTTCTAGGCAGCCAGCCCCAGGTGCGGCGCGAATGGACGGCGCTTTCAGCACTATCAACGGCACGCAGCGATGCACGGAGAACGCAGCTGAACCAAGGGGCAGGGCCAAGAAATCTTGCGGATTTCTGGACCCTTCCCTGTGCCGTAGGCCTGCCTCGGCAGGCTAGCCGTCGTTCTGCATGTTGCTGAAGCGCGAATAGTGGCCCTGGAACGCCACGGTGATGGTCTTGGTGGGGCCGGCACGGTGCTTTGCGATGATCACGTCGGCTTCACCCGGACGGTTTTCCTTGTCGTAGACATCGTCACGGTGCAGCAGGATTACCATATCGGCGTCCTGCTCGATCGATCCCGATTCACGAAGGTCCGAGATCATTGGTTTCTTGTCGGTGCGCTGCTCGGAACCACGGTTCAGCTGCGAGAGGGCAACCAGCGGAACATCGAGTTCCTTGGCCAGCAGCTTGAGGTTACGCGAGAACTCGGACACTTCCTGCTGGCGCGATTCCACGCGCTTGCCCGAGCTCATCAGCTGCAGGTAGTCGAGGATGATCATGCGCAGCTCATTGCGCTGCTTCAGGCGGCGGCACTTGGCGCGGATTTCCATCATGGACATATTCGGCGAATCGTCGATGAACAGCGGCGCTTCATTCAACCGGCCCATGGTGGTGGCAATCTTCGTCCATTGTGCGTCTTCCACCGAACCCTTGCGCAGATCCTGCAGCTGGATGGATGCTTCTGCCGAGAGCAGGCGCATCGCAATTTCGTTGCGGCCCATTTCCAGCGAGAAGAAGACGGTGGCCATATTGTTCTTAATTGCCGCGGAACGGGCGAAGTCCAGGGCGAAGGTCGACTTACCCACTGCGGGGCGGGCGGCGATGATGATCATCTGACCACCCTTCAACCCCTGGGTCAGTTCGTCGAATTCGTAGAACCCGGTTGGCACGCCGGTAATTCCGTCGCCGGCGTTCGCCGCATTCTCGATCTCATCGACGGTTCCCTCGATGATGTCGCTCAGGCGCACGTAGTCTTCGCTGTTGCGGTTCTCGGCGACCTTGTACACCTCGGCCTGCGCCTCGTTGACGATCGCGTCAACCTCACCATCGGGCGAATAGCCCATCTGGACGATCCGGGTCCCGGCATCGACCAGTCGGCGCAATACGGCGCGTTCGCGCACGATTTCGGCGTAGTAGCCGGCGTTCGCGGCGGTGGGCACCTGCTGGATGAGGTTGTGCAGATAGGCGGCGCCACCCACGCGGGCGATCTCGCTGCGCTTGGTGAGCAGATCGGAGACCGTCACGGCATCGGCTGGTTCGCCTCGTCCGTAGAGATCGATGATTGCGTCAAAAATGGATTCATGGGCCGGGCGATAGAAATCTGTTCCGCGCAGCGCCTCGACCACGTCGGCGATCGCATCCTTCGACAGCATCATGCCGCCAAGAACCGACATTTCGGCAGGAATATCCTGCGGCGGGGTGCGACCCGCTTCCGAACCCTGACTCTCGTAGACCGGCTCCGCGCTCATAACTGACACTTCCATCCCCTATTGACCCTCTGGGAAATACCCTTGTGCCATGATGGCAACACTCAAGCATGTCACCGCCAACCGACGTTATCGTGTCGGCGGTACCTGTGGATATATCAGTCCCAAAGCCAACAGTAGGTCTCTTATCCATAGCCGCAAACTCTGTTATCCACAAGATCTGTGGATAATCCCCCTCTAGCTGTGGATGACCCTGTGTGCGACTTGGGGAGAAGCTTGTGGATTACCCCACTTAAGTTGCGCTAATGACTATCTGACTTGGAGTTTGTTGTTTGCACACCTGTGGATAGAAAGTTAATTTCTTTGTAGAGTCAACCTTCGCAAATGACGTTATCCACAGCATAACTCGCGGGATTCCGGTGTTTTCAACCTGCTGCAACGACTTATCAACGTACCATCCACAGAGGTGTGGATAGTTTTGTGGAAAGAATCTTCGTGAAGAACGCGGTAGTCACCGCTCCAAAAAGCTACTGAAACGTAACTTCGAGGCGAGTAATCCACAATTCGATGCAGAGCACCCCTCTGCGGTCATATGAACTTAACGCGCCCGCGCGGTCCGAGCCCGCCGGGCCAGTTAAACGACTGCGCGCCACATGTCAGCGAAAATGACAGGTGGCGCGAAGCGACGACAACTATTTAGACGAGTTCCGGGACTGGTAACGAGTGAAATCGTGAATCATGGAAAATCGACGGTAAATGCTCGGCGACCTTATGGCCATGGACCTGCAACAGGATGACCCAATGGTCTCCGGCCTCAACCTCACTGTAGATCGTCGTGTCGAGCCACAGCGTTGAGTCATGGATGAACAACGAGCCGTCGTCGCTGGTGTGGGTGTCCACCCCGCGGAATCGATCTCCGCTCTTGGAAGCGATCTGCCCGCAGACCCCTTCATTGCGCTCGCTGAGCACCGAAACGCCGATTCGATTTGCGTCCCGCAGCTTCGGCCAAGTGTTCGAGGTTTTCTGCACGGCAAACATCACCAACGCCGGTTCCAAGGAAACCCCTACGGTGAATGAGGAAGCGACGATTCCCGTCTTTTCCCCGTTGACTTCGGCGCACAGAGTGGCAATTCCCGATGGGTGCTGGGCGAAAACCTTGCGCAGCGTCAGTGCGTCAAGTTCCTGATTCAAAGACATGCCTTGACTTCCTTTGCTTCATGCCCACCGGTACGGCGACGGTCGGCGGCAGGCTAAAGCAGCTTTGACTTGCTCTTACCCGCCGTCGAAGGTTTAACGCCTCGATGTGCGGTACTTGTATCGTGCGGTGTTGCGCGACACCGAATCTTCACCTGGAGCACCCCGCTACCGTATAGAGGGTTGCCGGCCAGCTAGCCAGGGCCTTTAGCTGACGCTCATGATTCTGATTAAAACGATATTGGCCTAAGCTCCCGCGCGTCAAACAAATTGCTTCGCAAATCGAAATATTCAACCCAAAATTCGATGAGCCACAAGTATTCGAGGGTCCATTGGAAATTTATTCAATCACCGGAGGGTTCGGATGCGGCTGCGCGGCCCGCTGATACCGCTCCCCTTCGGTGCGATACGAAGCGCCCAGCCTCTTGCATAGCGAACGGATCTTGCTAGCCTGAAACCATGCGGCCTCGAATAGCTGGTAATCCGAAGATCACCGTTTTCCTTGGGATTCTCGCCTGCGCCGCGATGCTCACCGGATGCGCCTCCGAAGCACCGCGCTCCCCCGGCCCCACGTCAAGCAGCAGCGCAGTCGATACCAAGTCGCCCGAACCGCGAAGTATCGCAGCCGAGCTAGCCGCCCCCTGGTCCATGGCCTTCGCCGAAAATACGCTGATCGTTTCGGAACGCGATTCGGGGCGGATCGTGGAAATAGATTCAGCGGGCAAAACCAGGCAGATCATCCGCCTGGACGACGTGGTCCATGGTGGCGAAGGCGGACTGCTTGGGCTGGCCTATCAACAGCCCTACCTTTTCGCATACTCCACCGCAGAAGACGGCAATCGCATCCAGCGATTCGAGCTTTCCGGCGAAAGCGGTGCGCTCGCGCTGAGTCAACCGCGGACGATCCTGTCCGAATTGCCATCGGCAGGAATCCACAACGGGGGGCGTCTAGCCATCGGCCCGGATTCGATGCTCTATGCGACCGTGGGAGACGCTGGAAATGAAGCCTCGGCTCAGGATCTGGAAAGTCTAGGCGGAAAGATTCTGCGGCTGACCATTCAGGGCGAGATCCCCGACGACAACCCATTCCCCGGTTCGCCGGTATTCAGTGTCGGCCATCGCAATCCACAGGGTATCGCTTGGGCTCCCGACGGAACCATGTATGCCAGCGAGTTTGGGCAGAACCGCTGGGATGAATTGAACATTATCGAGCCCGGAGCCAACTACGGCTGGCCGGCGTACGAAGGCATTGCGGAAGATCCCGAATACCGCGACCCGATCCAGCAATGGAGCACGCAGTCCGCGAGCCCCAGCGGCATCGCCATCCACGACGGGGTCCTCTACATCGCCAACCTGCGCGGGGAGCGCCTGCGAGCCGTCGAGCTGAGCGCGCCCGACGATTCCACCGAGCTCCTCGTAGGTGACCACGGGCGCCTGAGAGACGTGAAGGCCAGTGAGACCGGCGAGCTCTGGGTGCTGACGAACAACACCGACGGTCGCGGCACCCCGCATGCGGGTGACGACAGGATTCTCGGCATCTCTCCAGAGGCGCTCCTCGACCGAACTGTCACCCGGCGCTGAATTTCGGCCACTGAACGAATTGATACCGCGTTTCTTGGATTGAACCTGAGGTTCATGCCACCATGAAGGTCGCAAGTGTTTCAGCTCACATACGTATGCTGAAGGAAACCACGGATACGAATCGAAGGATATCGCACACATGGTCTTGACTCAGGCTAACCACTCGGAACTCACACCCCTGCGATTCCTGCAGCGTTCGGCCGAGGTATATGCGTCGAAGACCGCGGTGATCCACGGGACCCGCAGCTACAGCTACGCCGAATTCGAGCGGCGAGTGCAACGCTTCGCCCAGGTCATCAAGGCCCGGATCGCGCCCGGGGACCGCGTCGCGGTGCTGGCGCCGAATACTCCCGAGATGCTCATGGCCCACTACGCGGTACCGCTGGCCGGGGGCGTGCTGATCGCACTGAACACCCGGCTCTCGGCACACGAACTGCGCTACATCATGGATCATTCCGAGTCTAAGCTGCTCTTCGCCGATACCGAACTGTTGGCGAATACCTCCACCCTGCGCTCCGAGATCCCGACCTTGGAAGCGTTGATCGAGATCACCGATGACCAATATGCCGGAGCGCGACCGGCGGTCGCCGTGGACGCGGTGCTCTCCGAGCTGCTGGACGCGGCCGGCGAGGAACGCCTGAGCTACGAGGTGGCAGATGAGCGCGCCCCGATCACGTTGAACTACACCTCGGGCACCACCGGCAAGCCCAAGGGCGTGCTGTACTCGCACCGCGGCAGCTACCTGAACTCGCTGAGCGAGGCCCACCACCAGGGCTTCACCGCAAAGACCCGCTATCTGTGGACCCTGCCGATGTTCCACTGCAACGGCTGGTGCACCCCCTGGGCGGTCACCGCCGCGGGCGGCACGCACCTCTGCTTGCGCGGGGTGCGCGAGGAGGCGGTGTGGGACGCCATTGAGAATCTTTGCGCCACGCATCTGTGCGGAGCCCCGACGGTCTGCTCGATCATTGCCGACGCTACGCGCGCCCACGCCCTGAGCGATCCGCTGCGCATCACCACCGCCGGCGCCCCGCCGTCCCCGGCGATCATCGCGAAGCTGCAGAAACTGGGCATCGAGGTGGTCCACGTATATGGGCTCACCGAGGTCTATGGCCCCTACACCATCTGCGAATACCAGGATGACTGGGAGCAGCTGGATGCGGACGCACGAGCCGCAATGCTCTCCCGCCAAGGCGTGGGCATGCTGACCGCCGAGAGCGCACGCATTGTCGACGAGCACATGGTGGACGTTCCCGCCGATGGGCAAACCATGGGTGAGATCGTCCTGCGCGGCAACAACGTGATGATTGGCTATTACCGCGATGCGGCAGCCACCGAGCAGGCCTTCTCCGGCGGCTACTTCCATACCGGCGATCTGGGAGTGATGCACCCGGACGGCTACATCCAGGTGCGTGACCGCGCCAAGGACATCATCATTTCAGGTGGCGAGAACATCTCCACCATTGAGGTCGAACAGGCTCTCGCCGCGCACCCGCAGGTGCTGGATCTTGCGGTGGTGGGCGTCCCCGACGACAAATGGGGCGAGCGTCCGGTCGCCTATGTCATTCGCACCACCGGTTCGAGCCTGGACGAGGCGACGCTGATCAATTTTGCCCGCGAACGGCTGGCTGGGTTCAAGGTGCCACGCACCATCGTGTTCCCGCAGGATCTGCCGCGCACCTCTACCGGCAAGGTGCAAAAGAACGTGCTGCGCAATCGAAGCCTTGCCGCGCATCGGGAGAACGCATGATCTGATGCCTGCCTTGGGTTCCCCCGCGCACCTGCGAGGCGTAAGGTGAGGTGCACTTAGCGCAGATTTCACGGGGAGTTCCCATGGCAGCGACATATACCTTCGACATCTTCTCCAGCCTCGACGGGTTCGGCAGCGCCACCGGAAATTGGGGCGGCTACTGGGGCAAACAGGGCCCGGAGCTGCTCGCTCGGCGGCTCGAGCACTACGCGCCACCCTGCCGGATGGTCTTCGGCGCGAACACCTATCGGCTCTTCGCCCAGTTCTGGGCCGAGGCGGAGAAATATACGGATGTTGATGACCCCTGGGGCGAGGCCATGCACGAGCAGCCTGCCACCGTTATTTCCAACTCTCTCGCCGGCCCGCTGGACTGGCCCGACGCGGTCATCGCACGCGGCGATGCCCTTGCGGTAGTTCCGCGGCTGAAAGCCGAGTCGCCGGTGCCGCTGCGCTCCCACGGTTCGCTGTCCATGAACCGTTCGCTGTTGGCAGCCGGCCTGGTCGACTATATCCAGGTCACCATCTTCCCGGTGCTCACCGGATTGACCGGGCAATCACCGATCTTCGAGGGGGCCGAGGACTTCGACCTGGAACTCGTAGAGTCCCGACTGCTCGATGGCCGGACACAAGAGCTCATCTATCGCCCGAGCCTGCATCACTAGCGCCGGCGCACCGGCTACAAGCGACCGTTGGCTACCGGAAATACGGCCGTCAGCTGGCTGGTCGCGCAACGGCATGCGCGGCCAGGATCGGCTCTCCAGCCGCAGTCCGGTACCCCGGATAAACTATTGACCGGGCGGTCAATCAATCATAAATTGGAAATTGACTCCCAAAGGGAGCACTCCGACCTCTGGGAAGGTGACTTTCAATGAAGAAGTGGACTCGGTGGCAAGATTGGGTTGTCGTGGTGGCTGGCGCCTACGCCGCGCTGTCGACAACATGGGTCACGGGCACCACGATGTCCATGAACCTGATGGTGGGCCTTGGCGCCCTGATGGTCGTTGTCGGCATATGGAGTGTCGCCATGCCACGGCTGGTCAGCCTGGAGTGGATTCTGGCCGCGGTCAGCGCACTCTTGGCCGTCGCCCCTTGGCTCGGATCCTATGCAAGCAGCTATGCCACTGCTTCTTGGGTCTCATGGATCTGTGGCGCCGTAGGCCTGGTTGCTTCCCTCTGGGCGATCGCACCGGCGATGCACATGCGCCACGAAACCCATGGCGGTACGCGGGCCGCGCACTGACAACCACCGGCAACACGCAACCGGACGCGTGCGGGACGACGGGCAGAGCCCGCTGAGTCGCACGCGTCGTTCTTGCCCGCAGCTCAACCGCGGAAGGATCCCCCATGCCCCTGCGCAACCCGACCCATGGTGGCAAGCACTCTCCTCGCGCCAAGGACGAAACCGGGGCCTCCGCGCGCACCCGCATTCTGGACGCCGCCGAACAGCTGTTCGCGAAGCAAGGCTTCGATGGGACCCCTACCTCGCATATCGCCAGGGATGCCGGTGTACCCAAAGGGCTCCTGTTCTACTATTTCCCGGCGAAGTCCGCCCTGCTCACCGCCTTGCTGGAGGAACGCCTGCAGGGCACGGAGATCGATTCCGGCGCGCTGGCAGTTCCCGGCGATCCTGCCTCGGGCCTCGTGAAGATCGCCGAACGCTACTGCGCGGAGCAAGCGCGTTCCACGATGCTCCGGGTGGTGCTGTGGCGCGAACAGCATACCCACGACGAGGTGGCAGCCGCCCTGGCGCGTTACCTGCATGATCTCGAGCGGTCCATCGAGCAGGTGCTGAGCTTGAGCGTGACCTGCGCGGTGGATCAGCGATTTCTGCAGGCCGCCGCCCGGCTCTGGGCCAGCTTTCTGGGGGCTCCGCCGCTGCTGGGCGCTGCAACCGGCGGGCAACGCTCCGCCCCGGAACTGCGCCTGGCCGCGGATCTGGTCTGCTCCGGGATGATTTCGGGGCAGTGAACGAGTGCGAGCCCGCGAAAACCCTTGGGTTTTCGCGGGCTCGCTGCACGGTATGCGGCGGACTGCTACCGGGCCAGGCGCATATCCCCGGTCTCGTAGTAGCGCTGGTGCCAGCTCAAGGCCTCGCCCAGCAGGTGCGGGGTGTGCTTGCCGTAGCTTTCGCTCCGGGCCCGGTCGAAGTAGTCCTGGAGCATCGGACGGTACGTGGGGTGCGCGCACTTGTCGATAACCAGCTGGGCGCGCTGCTTCGGTGACAGCCCGCGCAGGTCGGCCAGTCCCTGTTCGGTAATCAGGATCATGGTGTCGTGCTCGGTGTGGTCCACGTGGCTGGCCATGGGCACGATACCCGAGATCTTGCCGCCCTTGGCCATCGAGGGAGACATGAACACCGACAGGTAGCCATTGCGGGCAAAGTCGCCCGAGCCGCCGATTCCGTTCATCACATGGGAGCCGAGCACATTGGTGGAGTTCACGTTGCCGTAGATATCCGCCTCGATCATGCCATTCAGCGCGATGCAGCCCAGCCGGCGGATGATCTCCGGATGGTTGGAGATTTCCTGGGCGCGCAGCAAGATGCGTTCGCGGTAGTGGGCCACGTGCTTGTTGAACTCCTCGATGCCCGCTGCCGACAGGGAGAAGCTGGTGGCGGAGGCGAACTCGATGGTGCCGTCCTTGATCAGCTCCAGCATGCCGTCCTGGATGACCTCGGTGTAGGCGGTCAAGCCCTTGTAGCCGCCGCGGGCCAGCCCTGCGAGCACCGCGTTGGCGATGTTTCCCACACCAGACTGCAGTGGCAGCAGCTTCTCGGTGAGCCGTCCGGCGCGGATCTCGTAATCCAGGAAGTCGAGCAGGTGATCGGCGATCTGCGTGCTGGTCTCATCCACCGGGGCAAAGGGGCTCAACCGGTCGGGCGCGTCGGTTTCGACGACCGCGACCACCTTGGTGACGTCGATATCCAGGTATTTCTGGCCGATGCGGTCGCGCACCGTGGTCAGGTCGATGGGTTTGCGGTGCGGTGGCAGCGCGGTGCCGTAGTAGATATCGTGCATGCCGTCCAAGGAGGCGGACTGCTGGGTGTTGACCTCGATGATGATCCGGTCTGCCATCTCCAGCCAGGTCTTGTTATTGCCCACCGAGCTGGAAGGGATCAGGTCGCCTTCTGCGGTCACCCCGACTACCTCGACGATAGCTACATCGATCTTGCCGTAGAAGCCGAACCAGGCGTGCTGGGCGACGTGGGACAGGTGAATGTCCATGTACTCCATGTTGCCGTCGTTGATGCGGCGGCGCAGTTCCGGATCGGACATATACGGTAGGCGCAGATTCATGCCCTCGGCCTTGGCCAGCACTCCGTCAAGCTCGGGGGCGGTCGAGGCGCCGGTGAGCACGTTGATCTTGAAGTCCTTGCCTTCGCCATGCTGGTGTTCCATCTGCGCCGCGAGCGCGCCCGGTACCGCCTTGGGGTATCCCGCACCGGTGAAGCCACTCATGGCCACTGTCATGCCGGGTTTGATAAAAGTTGCCGCCTGTTCGGCACTCATCAAACGGTCAACAAAGGCTCGGTGGTGAATACGCTCGTGCAAAATAACCCCTTCTAAACTTCCTTGTGATGCAGGTCTATAACCTGCATCTCACCGGAATACTTTAGCCGTTATTCGCCCGCAGTTGGACCTCTACTAGGCCTTATGCGCGATAGGTGGGGATATTAGCGACGAGATGCGTCCAATTTGCGCTGACCGGTCTGGCCCCAGGTGACCTCGTGGCCTAGCTCAGCTCCACATGAACGACTTCGCCTACAACCCTTGCCTGCAGCCTGCCACCCATCGCTTCGACGTAACGGCGCAAGGTGGCGAATTGCACGCGGTCGATATCCCCCGTTTCCATGCGGGCGACGCGATCAACGCTGAGCTTCAGCATTGCGGCTAGTTCCACCTGGCTCAATTGCGCTTCTTCACGCATTTCGCGCAGCGACAGCTTGCGGGATTCCTCCTGCACGGTACGCCGATGCTCGGCAACCGCGTCGCGCTGGGAGTCAGTTAATACATCCGGATCGGCATACGCAAAGCCCATGTGTTCCACCGCTTCTCTTGTTTTCGTCAACCATAGCCACTCTCACATTCGAGGCTATGGGCGGCGGCAGCGTTCCCCAATGATTATGACGGCATTCGTGCGGGTCATTTCGATGAATTATGGACCAACACAGGGTTTCGACATGGCATTAAATACCGGCAAGCGGTACTGACTAGGGGACACCGGGAAATTTCATCCAAAAGCGGGATGAGATCCTGGCTATGTACGAATCATGCTTAAGTCATGGACGAAAATAAGGTAGTTCATCAGATCAAGCGTTCCATGCTGCCCGTGGTGATCTTGGGCCAATTGCTCCAGAGGCCAAGCCACGGTTATTCCATGCTTTCAAAACTCGATGAGCTCGGCATCACCGGGATCAAGAGCGGCACCTTGTATCCGCTGCTACGCGGCATGGAAGAGGCCGGAGATATCGCAGCCGAATGGGAACTCGCCGACCGCGGACCGGCGCGCAAGAACTTCACCATCACCGAACAGGGCCAACAGACCCTGCGAGAAATTCGACTCTGGCTACGCCAGATTGCCTAGGAGCACCACATGAGCAGCGTTGCAACTTATATCGATGAACTCCGCACGAGCCTGACATCACGCCATATTGCCATCGATACCATTCGTGACATCGTGCGCGAAGTCGACTCCGAGAGCAGCAGCTACGAAGAAGCCACAAGCAGTTTCGGCACGCCTGGGGAATACGCGAAAAGCTTCCCCGAGGGCAAGAAGCCAAAAGGAAGTGCCGCGTTTCTCGCTGCCGCCGTGATCCTCGCCGTGCTCTGGGTGCTCATTCAGCTAATTACGCGTGATAAAAATTCCGAAGGCCTGGCCAACTTTGCGATGACCTGGCTCCCGGCTTGGGGGTTGATCGCACTTGGAATCACTATCGACTTCTCACGTTTCTTGGCGCGTGTGCGGAAGAGCCGTTAACGCCAATGGGTGGTGCACTCCCCTTGCGGAGAATGCACCACCCATTGAAAAGAGGTGAGTCTAAGCAGACTTACTTCTTGGCAGCAGCTACAACCTGAAGCTTCAGGTTTGCAACAACATCCGCGTGAATGCGAACGGTTGCGCTGTAGTTGCCAGTCGACTTGATGTGGTCGTTGACCTCAACGTTGCGCTTGTCGATCTTACCCAGACCGGCAGCCTCAACTGCGTCAGCGATGTCAGCGGTCTTAACGGTGCCGAACAGGCGGCCGTTAGCGCCAGCCTTGACGGTGATCTTCACCGGCTGGGACTTCAGCTTCGCCGCAATTGCCTGAGCTTCCTCAAGGTTTGCAACGGCACGAGCGGCACGAGCAGCCTTGATGGACTCAACCTGCTTCTCACCGCCCTTGGTCCACACGAGTGCGAACCCGCGTGGAAGGAGGTAGTTACGGGCGTAGCCGTTCTTTACCTCAACAATGTCGCCCGCAGCACCCAGACCGGATACTTCGTGAGTCAGAATGATCTTTGCCATTTTGCTATCCCTCTTCCTTAGCCTCGGCCAGCGCCGGAGTAAGGCAGCAGGGCTACTTCACGTGCGTTCTTGATTGCCTGTGCGATCTTGCGCTGTTCCTGAACCGATACGCCGGTCACGCGACGAGCGCGGATCTTTCCGCGATCAGAGATGAACTTGCGCAGCAACGCTACGTCCTTGTAGTCGATGACGGTGATGTCAGCGGCCTTCAAGGGATTGGACTTTGGTTTGGGCTTACGGATTTCAGCCTTAGCCATCGTGGAGCTCCTTAGGTTTGGAGCCCGCAGAGAGATCTGCGGGATGGTGAATAAATAATTGTTAGAAAGGTGGCTCGTCGTTGCCTGGGTTACCCCAGCCACCGCCGCCGCCGTTGTTACCGCCGGAGTTGCCGCCGGTGCTCCACGGGTCGTTGGATGGAGCATTCCATCCACCGCCCTGCTGCGGCTGCTGTTGCTGCGGCTGCTGTGGGGCATTTTGCTGCGGCGCGTTGGAGAAACCTCCACCGCCGGCGTTGTTGCCAAAGCCGCCCTGGCCACCGCCGGAGCGCTGGGTACGGGTTACCTTGGCGGATGCAAAACGGAGCGACGGGCCGATTTCATCGACCTCTAGCTCCATGACGGTGCGACGTTCGCCTTCCTTGGTGTCGTACGAACGCGAGCGCAGACGACCCTGGGCGATGACTCGCATGCCCTTGGTGAACGTCTCGGCTACGTTTTCTGCAGCCTCTCGCCACACCGATGCACGCAAGAACAGGGCTTCCCCGTCCTTCCATTCATTGGACTGGCGATCGAAGGTGCGAGGAGTCGAAGCGATCGTGAAGTTCGCTACGGCTGAACCGGATGGCGTGAATCGCAGCTCCGGATCGGCGGTCAGATTTCCGATGACGGTAATAACAGTCTCGCCTGCCATTGACTCTCCTTACTCAGAATGAACGTTTGTCGTACAACGGAAGATGTTGCCAGCGTAATTAAACGCGGGCTTCTTCCGGACGGGTGACCTTGTGGCGCAGGATCTGCTCGTTGATCTTGAGCTGGCGCTCAAGCTCGAACGAAGTAGCTGGATCCGCGGTGTAGTTCACCACGATGTAGATGGCTTCTGCCTTCTTCTGGATCTCGTAAGACATCTTGCGACGTCCCCAGATATCGACCTTCTCGATCGATCCACCAGCAGCGCGAACAACCTCGAGGTACTTCTCGATGGTTGGTTCTACGGTGCGGTCATCGACCTCTGGATCGATGAGGACCATAAGTTCATAAGCACGCATGTGAACCCACCTCCTTTGGGCTAAACGGTCGCGGCATTTCCGCAACAGGAGGTTCTTGCGTTATCCGTGCTCCGCGGCACCCAAGTTTCGGGCGTGCAGTAGCACAGACCTTTCAATCCTACCCGAGATGTCGGTCTAGGCAGAACCCTTGGTGTCCTAGATCATGATCTCTTTATTGCTCGCCGTCCATCGCAGCTTCCAGACGATCGCCGAACACCGGCGCCAACGTGCGCATATAGGTGTCCGAAACATGATGCTTATCCCGGTAGACCAGTACATTTCCGATGACCGCCGGGCAGCGCTGGTCGATGCAGAACTGATCGCTGAAATCCAGCACCTGAACCCGCGGCTCAAGCTTCGCGGCCTGCCGGGTGGCATCCCCCTCTTCGAAGGCGGACTCCTTTTCGAAGGAGCATTGCTCCGGGTTAGAGGAGTGCTGCTCCACGCAGTCCCGCGCGTAGGAATCCTGCGGCGGCCGCGGCGTATCGACCACCGCGTACACCTGGCGTCCCGCGTCTTCGAGCTTGCCCCACTGCTCGGCGTATCCGCGCCCCGCATCCCCCACGAAACTCGCTCCGCCCCAATTAGCCGCAACGATCGCGTTGAGGTCCTCGCGTTCGCTCAGTTTCTTCAGCGTCTGCTCATTGGCTTCGGCGCAGTTGATCCCTCCCTCGCGTTCTGCGGTTCGGCTCTCGGCGCTGAACGGGCAGGAGTTCTTCAAATAGGTCACGACCTTCCAACCGCGCTCCTTGGCGTGGCCGGCGAGCGCCTCGAACCAGTGGGCCGCGTGGGAGTCGCCGACCAGGGCCACCGCAAAAGTGGCATCCTCGCTGCCGAATTCGCATTCCTTGATCCGGGTGGATTGCGGGTCCTGCACGCATTCGCCTAAATCCGGCTGATCGTCTTCGGCCGTTGCCGGCACCGGAATGATCTGGGGCTGATCCGCCAGATAGGCCGGGGCGCCAACGGATACGGAGGCGGCGCCGAAGCCGGCCGGCGGGTTCGCCAGCAGCGCCGCGACTTCTTGCTGCTCGCGTTCGATCGATTCGCGCTGCGCAACGCCCGGAACCAGCGCCACCGATGCAACCACCGCGATCATCGTGGCCCCTGCGAGCAGCGAGCGCTTCGCGGAGGCCGCCACTGGCCGCCAATGGCGTGCCGGGGTTTCGACGAAACGCAGGCTGGCCCAGGCCAATACCAGGGATCCTGCCAAGAGAGCCAATGATTCCACCGGGGTCGGATCATGCCCGGTGAGGTGGATGGCGAAAACTATCAGTGGCCAGTGCCAGAGATACAAAGAGTATGAGGCCATGCCGACCCACTGCACCGGAGCAAAATTCACCAGCGCGTGCAACGAACCGGGACCCGAGGTGCTGCCTGCGGCAATGATGGCCGCACAGCCAAGCACCGGGAGGGCGGCTGCGATGCCGGGGAATACGGTCTGCGCGTCATAGCTGAAGGCCGCACCGAGAATTGCCGTCAGCGCGAGCAGCACCAGGGCATTGCGCACCGACCAGGAGCCGGCCCAGCGCGGCAGCCTGAAGGCACCGTGCGCATGCCCATCCGCGGCAAGGGCGAGCAGCCCGCCGGCCGCCAGTTCCCAGATGCGGGTGGTTGTGATGAAGTAGCCGGCCGGGTTCCCGGAATACCCGGTGAAGATCGAATAGCCCAAGGAGATCAGGGCAGTAGCCGTAAAGACGATCCACAGCATCCGCCGGCGGGAGGCAAAGCGATCGGCTCGCGGGCCGGGAAGGTTGTGTTTGACCAGCATGCAGACCGCCAGCACGAGCAGCGGCCAGAACAGGTAGAACTGCTCCTCAACCCCTAGGGACCAGAAGTGCTGCAGCGGTCCGGGTGCCTGTTCGGCCGCCAGGTAGTCCACGGAATCCGCGGCCAACACCCAGTTCTGCACCGAGAAGGCCGAGGCGAGGGCCTGCACGCCGACTGTCCCCCATAGGGTTTTGGGGAAGATGACCAGGGCCGCCGCAACGACCACCAGAATGACGAGCATTGCGGCCGGCAAGATCCTGCGGGCACGCCCGGCGAAGAAGGACGCCAGGTTCACCGTTCCGGTACGCTGCGCCTCGCGCAAAAGGTGCGAGGTGATCAAGAAGCCGGAGATCACGAAAAAGATATCCACGCCAATATAACCGCCGGGCAATAGTCCAGGCTCCAGGTGATAGGCAACCACCAAAAGGACCGCGAGGGCACGCAACGCCTGGATCTCGGGCCGGAAGTTCTTGGGGGCAGCAGAAGGAGAACTCATAGAGTCCTATCCGACCACCGCCGGGTTAACGGATAGCAACCAGCCGATGACCCGCAGGCCATCGGCAGGTACCAATCCCCTGTGCGGCAGCCGCAAGAAGCCAAAAACCGTATCGCCACCCACCTGCCGATCCGGGGCGCTGTTGGCTCGGTATCAAGCTGCTATGCCTCGCCGATGAACGTGCCCGGGAAAATAAGGCGCGGAACTCTCATCAGCTGCTACGTTTTTGCTTCTCCCGAATAAGATCGAGGGCCAAGATCGAACCGATGACGGCCTGACGCTGCCCAATCGTGAGGCTTGGGGCAAGCCGCAAGGCATAGGTGGATTTTCCGAGCAGGGCATTGCCCATACCCGACCATTCGCGCGAAACGCTGGCGAGCGCACCCACAGCCCCGGTGACCTGGAAATCGAATCCCCAGATATCACCGGACATTTCCAGCTCTTCGCCCTGGAAATCGATGGTGATTCGAGTTTTGAAGAAGGTGATTCGCTTGACCAGACTAGCCAGCGGATTGCCCTGCCCATCTAGGATTTCCAAGCGGTCGCGGCCCAAGGTCATGGTGTCTTTCACCTGTAGGACCGGATTGCCTGGACCATCGAAGACCGTAAGCTGCCGGGCCCCGGCAAACATTCGGCCCAGCGCGCTGCCACCCGTTTCAACGTGGGCAACCTGCACGCCAGCGCCGTCCCTGATGGCGAAGTCATTCTTCGAGATGTTTTTCGTCTGCTGGAACACCAACAGGTCTTGAGCGAAGATCGTCATGCAGGCGATTATGCCACCATGTGCCGCGGTACCCCGAGGTTCGAAGCGGCCAGCGGATCCAGCGGCAACGACCAACTCAAACTCCAAATGAACTCAGAATCAGAGCAAGATTTTGAGTTCATTTGGAGCTGAGCTCATTTTTGCCTAGGCTCCGAAGAACTCGCGGGAAACCTTCGAGAGGTACCAAGGATCGTCAACGCCGCACATCTCGCGTGCCGAATGCATGGAAAGCAGCGCGACGCCTACGTCCAGGGTGCGGATGCCCAAACGGGTGGCGGTCAGCGGGCCGATGGTCGAACCGCACGGTACCCGGTTGTTCGAGACGAACTCTTGGTATGGAACTCCTGCGTTCTCGCACCAATTCGCGAAGGCAGCCGCCCCGACCGCGTCGGTGGCGTAGCGCTGATTGGCATTGATCTTCAGCAACGGACCGCCGTTGAGCTGCGGTCGGTTGGCCGGGTCGTGACGCTCCGCATAGTTCGGGTGCACCGCGTGGCCGGCATCCGCGGAGAGGCAAACCGAGGCCGACATCGCCCGGGCGGTATCCTCGGTGCTCGCGCCGAAGGATGCCTGGATCCGGCCCAGCAGTTCTTCCAAGAACGGACCGCTGGCACCGGAACGCGATGCCGAACCAATTTCCTCGTGGTCGAAGGCGGCGAGCATGGCGATGCGGTTGCCCGAGGGATTCCGGGAGTAACCGGTCAATGCGATCAGCCCGGCATGCACGCTGGTGAGGTTGTCCAGTCGCGAACTGGCGAAGAAGTCCTTGCCGTGGCCGAAGACCTCGCCGCGCTGAGCCGGAGCGGTGAGCACGTCATAGCCCGCAACCAAGGCCGGGTCCACGCCCGCTGAGGCCGCCAGAATGCCTAGGATGTCCGCGTCTGCCAGATCCCCTGCGCCGAATATCGGGTTGGTGTGGGACTGCTTGTCCAAGGTCAGGCCTTCGTTGACCTGGCGGTCCAGGTGAATCGCGAGCTGCGGGATGCGCAGCAGTGGTTCGGTCTGCGCCAGGTGCACTGACCCGTCGCGCAGCACCAGGCGTCCGGCGAGCACCAGTTCGCGGTCCAGCCAGGAATTCAGCAGCGGACCGCCGTAGACCTCGACGCCTGCCTGCCACCATCCGTTGGAGCCGGTGGTTGGTTTGGGCTTGAGCTTAAAACCGGGTGAATCCGTGTGGGCACCGAGGATGTGGAAACCGCTGGTCGCGGTGGCTGCATCGGGCTGGACCCAGGCGATGACGGCGCCGTCGCGCACCACGTAGTAGGAGCCCGCGCTGAGGTTCCACGCGGCTGATTCGTCCAAGGCGGTGAAGCCCGCGGCCTCCAATCGTTTGGCAGCGCTGGCTGCCGCGTGGAAGCTCGACGGGGAGGTCGCTACGTATTCGGCCAGGTCTGCAATGTGGGCCATTGCTGCGGCTTGTGCCATAACTGGGTGCTCACTTCTTTCATCAGGTTGCGGTGTCGGCCTGAATTGCCGAGCTTTGTCCAGCTTAGTGGGCTTCTGCCGTGACCGGCTATGCCAACGAAGACACCATGGAGTTTTCGGCAACTTGCCTGCTGACTTTTGGAGTCCGCGCCGGATTGGGGACCCGCGGACTGACTCGATGCATGGCTCACCTTCGGCATTCGTGAACATCGAAGGGCTCTGACCAGCGAATCAAAAGGTATTGCACTTGACGAAGTGCCTGTATTCGGGCAATGCTGGCAGAAAGTAGCCAACTAGGAAACGAGCGAAATCATGACATCGACTCCTCACAGCCCAGATGAGATCCCGGTTGGTCACGAACCAACACCAGATCCAGCTGAGGTTGCCGTAGCAAAACCGGTTGCCGACCCGGTCGGCAAACCGAGAAAATCCAAGACCAAGACCCCGCCGCCCGAACCGGAGTCCAAGTTGCCCGCCACCAGGCTCGGACGGATCTGGACGGCATCCGTGCTGGGGCTCATTGTGCTGGTGCTGCTCATCATTTTCATTGCCCAGAATCAGGACCAGGTGACGCTGCGCTACTTCAGCTACGAAGGCCAGGTGAATCTGGGACTGGCGCTGTTCATTGCCGCAGTCGGTGGCGGCTTGCTCATTGCGGCAGCCGGGGCTGCCCGCGTGATCCAGCTGCGTGCCACCGCCAGGAGAGAGCGCAAGGCGCAGAAGCGCCGCTAGGCTCAAAAGCACTGCGGGCGGCACCCCTATTGGAGGCCGCCCGCAGCGCTTTGCTTTGCAAAAACCTTAGAAGTCCAGCCCCTGCGAAGGGATCACCAATCCGGTCTCGTAGGCGTAGACCACGGCCTGCACCCTATCTCGCAGATGCAGCTTGGTCAGGATGCGTCGCACATGTGTTTTGACCGTCGCCTCGGAGAGGAAGAACCGATGCGCAATCTCCGCATTGGACAGCCCCTCGGACAGGGCGCGCAGCACTTCCTGCTCCCGAGGTGTCAGATCATCGAGTAGCGGATCGCGTTCCGGAGCCTCCGCATTCTTCGCAGGCTGGCCTTTAGCGCCGTTGCGCACATAGGTCTCGAGCAGTCGCGCGGTCACGCGCGGTGCAACAACGGCATCCCCCGAAGCAACCAGCCGTACCGCGGAGACCAGCTCCTCGGGTGCCACATCCTTGAGCAAGAAGGCACTGGCACCGGCCTGCAAACCGGAAAAAGCGTACTCATCCAGGTCGAAGGTGGTCAAGATGATGATCTTCGTTTCCGGATGCTGCTTGGCGATCCGTTCGGTCGCCTCGAGGCCATCCATCTTCGGCATGCGCACATCCATCAGCACCACGTCCGGGGTCAACGCCGCGGTCTGTGTCAACGCTTCCAGGCCATCTGCTGCCTCCCCCACGATATGCATATCGGTTTCGCCTTCGAGAATCAGCCGGAAGCCCATGCGCAGCAGCGGCTGATCATCGACCAGCAGCACTTTAATATTTTCTTCCATCAGCTACTCCTTGGACCTTGGATTCTGCGTGCTGTATTCGGGCAATTGCAAGGTGGCTTTGACAATCCAACCGCCATTGGCCGCCGGCCCTGCGTTCACCGTTCCGTCAAAAAGCGCCACGCGTTCACGCATTCCGCGCAGTCCCTGACCGGTGCCGACGCTTGGCACACGGGTTGCATCACCGTCATCGATGATTTCGATCCGCACCTGGCTCGTACAGCGTTCCATTCGCACCTGCACGTTGCTGACATTGTGGGCGTAGCGCAGGGAGTTGGTCAACGACTCTTGGATAATGCGGAAGATCGTCAGCTGGAAGGCGGCGTCTTCGGGAAGTTGCTTGCCGGTGTATGTGTAGGTCAGTGGCAATCCTGCAACACGGAAGCCCTCAAGCAATTGGTCGAGGCTGCCGCCGGTTGGTTTAAGCTCTGGCTCACCGGTCTCATTCTGGCGTAGTACCCCGAGCATGCGGCGCATGTCGGCGAGCGCCGCCCGGCCGGTGCCCGAGAGCTCCTTGAGCACCTGCTCGGAACGTTCCTGGTCACGCCGCCCGACCACGCGCGCCCCTTCGGACAACGCAATCATCACCGAAAGCGAGTGGGCGACCACGTCATGCATTTCGCGGGCGATACGGTTCCGTTCCTGCACCTGGGCCAGGCGCGAGACCTGTGAGGCCCAGTGGTTGAGCTCGGCCTCGTGGATGCGCGCATTGCGGATGTTCGTACCGATAGCCGCGGCCGCGGCGTAAATGCCAATCAGGAACCCGCCGGTGACACCGATGAGAATACCGGAAGCCGCAGCGTCATCGAGGTTTTCTTCATCTGGTTGCGCGATCAGATCCGAAAGGTCCGGGTAACCCATCAGCACCATCATCAACAGTTGGAAGCAGCCGGCGAGCAGCGCGATGGGGATCGCACGCCGGCCAGAATAACTGGTTCCCACCGTATACAGGGCGATGGTCATGCCGACCCCGCCCATTCCGCCGCCTTGGCCGGCAATCAATATGCCAACGAATTCAAGGACAAAAACGATGCTCAGCACGGTGAGCGGCGCTTTACGACGCCAGAGCAGCACCAGCCCGATACTCACCGTCAGCAGCAAATACAGCGCCGGAGGTACCTGTGGCAGATAGGCCATCATGACGGTGTTGGGGAGCGCCAAGAAGAAGTAGATTACTACGGTTCCCACAACGACCACACGCGGATGGGTGCGCAGGTACCTGCGTACCCGGCCCATCCGCTTGGCCGCCAGCTCGTCGAAGGAGACTATCGGCTCCTGCAGCGATGTTTGGCTCATATCATCCAGTCTAGTTTGCTCAGCTGCTGCAACTCTTCTTAGACGTCTCGGCTCTTCAACAGCCAAGCGGCCAGAATGAGCGGAATCAGCGTCCATCCGGCTACCCCGAGCAGCTGCTGCCACTGCTCAAGCTCGCTGGGGTAGGACAGCGGCATAGCCAATGACATGCTCAGATTATCCGGGAGGAAACGGACGATGTCCTGGACCCAGTCGGCAAGCAAGGTGAGCAGCCCGGTGACCGCGGGGAGCACAAAGAACAACGCCACCAGCGAGGTAATCCCACCTGCAGAGTTGCGCAGCAGTGCGCCCAGCGCCAAACCGATCAGCGCAGCCATCACCACAGCCAAGACTCCGAACCAGAGCACGTTCTGGAAATCACCGCCGAAGTAGTTCAGCTCCATGTTGTAGTTCTTGGCCAATGGCATGCATACCAGGTAGGCAAGTGTGCTTCCGATGACCTGGACTACGGCGCAGAGCAGGGTAATCAGCGTAGCCTTGGCGGCGAATACGCGCAGACGCTGCGGGCTGGCCAAGAAGGTGCTCACCGCCGAACCGGTGGTGAATTCTCCGCTGACGAGCAGCACGCCCAAAACGCCGAGGATCAGCTGGGAGAACGCCAGGCCGGAACCCACGAGTTCTGCGGTAAAGGCCGCACTTGACATGTCGGGGGCGCCTGGCATCGGCGGGGCCTCGCCGGCAAAGGAGCCAACTCCCCACACGCCAAGGGCGGCAATGCCCATATTGAGCACGATCGCCACAAGCAGCAGAATACGGGTGGAATTCAGGGAGAAGAAGCGAATGGATTCCGAACGCAGCACACCACCGAAGGTGACCTTGCCGCGTGTTGGGGTTGCGAGCTGAGTACTCATTAGTTCGTTCCTCCGGCAACTGCTTCGTTGAGAATTCGTGATTTGTATTCGACCTCGTCGCGGGTCAATTCCATGTACGCGTCTTCCAGGGTCCGTTGCAGTGGACGCAACTCGCTCAGCACGACTCCGGCTTCCAGGGCACGGCGGCCGATCGATTCGGAATCCGGGCCGGCGACGCGCAAGGTATCCGCATCCAGACGGGTCAATTGCACCCCATCGGCCGCCAAGCTGCTCATCAGCAGCTCCAGGTCGCTAGAGCGGACAATGGTTTGCGATAGCCCGTCATCGATGAACTCGTTGATCGGAGCATCCGCGAGGATCCGGCCGCGGCCGATCACGATCAGATGATCGGCGGTCTGCGCCATCTCACTCATCAGGTGCGAGGAGATGAATACGGTCTTCCCCTCGGCCGCCTGCTGGCGGGCCAGATTGCGCACCCAGGCGACACCTTCGGGGTCCAGTCCGTTAACCGGTTCGTCCAAGATCAGCACCTGCGGGTCCCCGAGCAAGGCCGAGGCGATCCCCAGACGCTGTCCCATGCCCAGCGAGAAGCCACCGACCTTCTTGCGGTTGAGCTGGCTCAGGCCGGTGAGTTCCAGAACTTCGTCAACTCGGGAGGCCGGAATTCCGCCGGTGGCCGCCATGGCTCGCAGGTGGGATCGCGCGGAGAGCGACTTATGTACCGATTTAGCCTCAAGTAGCGCGCCCACCTCGGTCAGCGGGTGCTTGGAGGAGGCGAATTTTTTGCCATTGACGGTGACCTGCCCGCCGGTTGGCTTGGCTAGGCCCACGATCATGCGCATGGTCGTTGACTTGCCCGCGCCGTTAGGGCCAAGGAATCCGGTCACCATTCCCGGCTGCACCGTAAACGACACGTTGTCGACTACGGTTTTCGCACCATATTTTTTGGTTAACTCATGTGCCTGAATCATACTTCCAGTTTAGAAACCGAACAGCTGGAAAGCACCGCCCCGAATGCTGATTTTGGCTCTCACTCCAAAGACTGAGCCAGCAGCTCAGCGGCGACCCGCATACACCTATAGGTGCACGTATGTGCTGTTTAGCGTACCTGGTCGTAGTTCAACAGAAGCACCAGGGCCCCGATGACCACCGCGGCGAAAGGCAGCGCTAGCAACCCCACGACCAGCTTGTGATCCCGCACGATGGCCACGCATTCACGCAAGAAGGCGCTCGGCCGATAATAGGCCGCGGTCTTGCCGCCGAAGGCGCGTGCATCCAACCCGAGCTGGCGAGAAGCAAAGCCCGCCCGCATCGCATGGTAGTCGCTGGTCACCACCCACAGCCGGCCTTCGACTTTCTGCTGACGCACCAACGCATCGGAGAAGGTCAGATTCTGGATTGTGTCCTTTGCTTGGTCTTCAACCATGATTTGCGCTTCGGGTATCCCCTGCTCCTGCAGGTAGCGTGCCATGCTGACGCCTTCGGACTCCACCTCGTCGCCACCTTGCCCGCCGCTCGGAACCAACAAGGGTTTAGGCTCGGAAGCGGTTTCGTAAAGCGAGATTCCCCTATCCAATCGCCCGCGCAGCAAGGGAGTGACTTTGCCTTTAATGGTGCGTGCCCCCAGCACTACCACCGCGGCGCCCTGCCCCTTGGAGGGGAACTTCGCCTGCACCCAGGCATAGAGCAGCAGCATTGAGAAGAGGCAAGCGGCCAGGGAGGAGGACATGAACAGGACAAAGGCGAACGCATAGGCCCACCAGGTATTAATAGACAAGATCGCAAACGCCAAGACAGGCAGGCCAAGGACCGCCAGCCCCGCGACCAGCGAGAGCAGGTTCGAGATCCTGGGGCCTTCACGCCGCCACATCACGACACCGTTGTGGATCAGCGCGCCGGCAAACACGAGATAGATCAGTGGCGCCAGCAGGAAGACCAGCACAAGCACTAAGCCGAGACCGGGCACCAGACTGGTCAGCAGGTTGATGCTCAGCGAGATACTTCCCAGCACCAGCGGAAAGAGCAGTATCGCGTTGCTCAACCGGCGCGGATCCTTGCGGTACCGAACAATGAAGACCGCCCACAAGATCAGCAAGATGAAGGCCGGGACAACCCCGAAGTACGTCGAATCCATCAAAGTCCTTAGGTCTCAGATTCCCAGAGAGTATTCACGACGGAGCATTGCCTTGGCACCGAGGTAGCCGGCCATGCCATGTACCGACGGTCCCGGAGGCGTCGCCGAAGAAACCAGGTACAGCCCCTTGGACTGCAGGTACCACGGCTCCGGGGAGAGCCGGGGACGCATGATGCTGCCGAGCAGATCCATGGTTCCGCCCGATAGGTCACCACCCACCAGCGCGGCATTCTGCCGTTCCAACCCGGTGGCCGGAACGACATGGCTTTCCTTGACCAGGTCGCCGAATCCCGGGGCCGCCGCTTCGATTTGAGCGGTGATTTGGCGCCTCATATCCGCGCCAGAGCCCAATGGCACATGGCAGTAGGCCCAGATGACCTGTTCTCCATCCGGGGCCCGCGAATCGTCGAAGACCGAGGGTTGGGCAACGATCAGGTATGGATGCTCGGCGGTACGCCGGTTGGCGGTGCGTTCGGCCCGGCCGATCTGGCGGGCGGTCCCGCCTAGGTGGACGGTACCGGTTTGGCCAAGAACCGGGTCCTTCCATGGAACCGCTTCACGAAGCACAAAATGTATCAGGCAGCTCCCCGGCGAGCGCCGG
Source organism: Glutamicibacter sp. 363 (assembly GCF_052379505.1). NCBI lineage: Bacteria > Bacillati > Actinomycetota > Actinomycetes > Micrococcales > Micrococcaceae > Glutamicibacter > Glutamicibacter sp. 363. Next base: position 91,395 of record NZ_JBQSYR010000002.1, read on the forward strand.
GTCTGGTTCAACGCCTTGGCCAGTTTCTCGGGAATTCTTCCGCGGCCCAACCTCGCCGCGTCTTCGGCGGAGGTATCGAGCAGGACCGATTCGGCATTCAGCTCATCGACATGCGACACCTTGTGCCCGGTATGGATTTTGCCCCCATGGGCGGTGACTTCCGCGGCGAGCGCGTCCGAGATGGCCTGCGACCCTCCGCGCGGGATGGCCCATCCCTGGCTGTGGGCCGCGGCCGCGAGAAATAGCCCGGCCCCGGCGTTGGCCGGGCCGCGCGATCCGCCAGCCACATGTGCGGCGCAACCGGCATAGAGTGCGGCCGCCTGCGGGAACTTCCCTGAGAGCACATCTTTGAGCGCCATGCCGCCGAGCGTTGCGGCGCCAAAGATGCCCAGGGTCACCGGATGCGCCGGTACCTTCAGCAACGGGTTCAGCAAGGTGTCCCCCAGCTGCGTCATTCGGTCCACCAACGGGCCAAGCAGCCGGGTATAGGCGACCCCGTCTCCTGCGCCCAGGTCCTCACCGGTGCGCTTCAAATCCCGCCAAGCGTAGGCCGTGCGTTCGCCAAGGACATGAGCAAAAGATAGCTCCGGGACAATGAAGTCGACCCGTTTATGCACGTTGAGCTCATGCATCGCCTCGGAGAGCATCGCCATCGGATGCACCGCGCTACCCAGGTCGAACTTCGCGCTCGAGCCCTCCAAGGTCTGGGTTCGCGCGGCCCCGCCGATCGTCTCGTTCGCCTCGTAGACCTCTACTCGCAGTCCCGCTCGGGCGGCCACCGCGGCGGCGGCCAGGCCATTGGGTCCCGAACCAACCACTGCAATCGAGCTCATAGCTGTTGCTCCTGAGAAGTATTAGCGGGCTTGCGCAGTCCGCGCAAGGTGAAAACGTCTTTGGCTCCGGCGAAGGCACCAGCCAGCGGGTCGTCCTGGCCTACCGCACGGATTGGATCGCGGCGCGGGTCAAGGATCGAGCGCACCACCTGGAACATCAAGTAGGCAAGCATGCCCATATGCGCGAGCACCAGCACCACGTAGCCGATTTCCGGGAAGGTTTTATGTGGGTCTTGCTCTCCGGAGAATGCATCGAGATAGTTCCATAGCCCGTAGAAGTGGGCGACCTCCACCATCATCCAGACCAGGAACAACCGCCAGCGTGGCAGTGCCAGCGCGAACAACGGAATCAGCCAGACGATGAACTGCGGAGAGTAGACCTTATTGACCAGCACGAAGGATGCGATGATCAGGAATGCCAGCGACCCCAGGCGCGGAGTACGCTTGGCCAGCAGACCGAGCACCGCAACACCGGCGCAGCAGATGAAGAACAGAATCAGGCCGTAACGGGAGATCTGTTCTGCCTCGAAGGTGCCCATGGAGTCGGTTTTTGCTGCCACCGCGTTCCACGCATGCCAGAAACTTGAAAGCCCGGCACCGCGTTCCGAGGAAAAGGTGAAGAAGTGCCTAAAGGAGTCCGGATAGGCCAGTGCGTAGGGCAGATTTACCAGGACCCAGGTGGCCGCGGCGGCGCCGCCGGTCACCCAGAAGACCTTGAGTTTTCCGGTGCGAAGCGCGATCACCAGTATCGCTCCGAGGATGAAGAACGGGTAGATCTTCATCGCCGCGCCCAAGCCAATCAGCACCCCGGCAAGTAGTATGCGTCCACGGGCGAAGGACAGCATGCCCATGGCAAGCAGTGCCACGGCCCACATATCCCAATTGATGCTCGCGGTCAGGATGATGCCCGGGGCGATCGCCACCATCGCCGCGTCCCAGGGACGGCGCCCGCCCATGCGCAGCGTGCACACCACGGTCACCACCCAGAGGATCGCCACGATGGCCAGGTTCATATCGAAGTAGAGCAGCGAGCGGTTCTCCAGACCCTGCGGGACCAGCGCGGCAACCGCCGAGGCCACCGCGCTCATCAGCACCGGGTATTCGAATTCGGCCCCGCTGCTGAACGGAACCCACGGGTTGTCGGCGAATCCGCGGGCCCCGAAGAGCGGCACCCAGTCGGTGTAGCAGGCATATACGTAGGGGTTGGAACCGCCCCAACCATTAAGCCTGCAGGGGTTCTTTGCCAAGAGCATGAACAGTGCGCCGAGGGTAGTCAGCAGGATCATGACTCGTTCAACGCTGAAGAATCCGGGACTGACTCGCCCCGGATCGCTGTGACGGCCCAACGGGCCACCGACCAGCGCGGTGAACTGACGCAGGAATCCGTCAGCCCTCGAGGGGACGGTGATCCGCAGCGGACCACGCTGGCTCGGCTTATTCGGGGCACTCATAGGTTCCAGCCTAGTTCGCCGGGGCCCCGCACTGCACCATTTAGTCCGTTGATTCGGTTATTCGCATCGCTTCCATCGCCTTCGCGCAGGTGGCAGGATGCCACTATGCATAGTCAATCCAAGGAAAGCCTGGGCCGGTCGCTGCAGCTCCTCCAGGCGCTGGCCCAAGCCATCGACCGGCGTGCGGAAGTTTTCGCGGCAATCGAAAAAACCGATTCCCACGCCGCTGCCGTGGCGAGCCTGGGCGACCTGTTGCAGGTAGACGAGTCTGGCGCCCGGGACGTCCTTGATATGCAGGTCCGCCGCTTCACCGGTGAAGAACGCCAAAAACTGGACGAACACTTGACAGTGCTGCGCGCCCAACTAGCGGCCGGAGAACCGTAAAACGACTGGATAAGCTCAATGACATGGGCATACAGGGTTTTCCCAGCAAGCTAAACCTGCTCTTCACCCTGCGTTAACCTGATGTAGGGCAGGTGGCCAACTGGGCTTCCTAGGCTCATGGATGTGAGTAAAACCGACAAGCCCAGCGTCCTAGCGATCATCCCAGCCCGGGGTGGCTCCAAGGGCGTCAAGCTCAAAAATCTACGCACCATCGGGGGCATCTCCCTGGTGGGCAGGGCCATCCTTGCGGCGCGTTCTGCGACGACAGTCAGCGAAGTCGTGGTCAGCACCGATCATGAACAAATCAAGGCCGAAGCCCTCGCCTACGGGGCCACCGTGATCAGCCGACCGGCAGATATCGCCGGAGACACGGCTAGCAGCGAAGCGGTGCTTCTCGATGTTTTGTCCAAGGTCTCCGATACTCCGGATATCACCTTGTTCATTCAGTGCACCAGCCCGCTGATCGATCCTGCGGACCTGGACGCTGCAGTGGGAGCGGTCCGCGACGGCGAAGCCGAAGTCAGCTTCGCCGCGGTACCCGACCACGGATTCCATTGGACCGCCGATCCCCAGGGGCTCGCGCTGGCCAGCGGACATGACGCGGCGAACCGGCCGCGCCGACAAGACCGCGAGGCCCGCTGGCTGGAGACCGGAGCGTTCTACGCCATGCAAACCGCCGGATTCCAGGCAGCCAAGCACCGGTTCTTCGGCCGGGTTCGCATCTGCGAGGTCGCCGCGGAACACGGGATGGACATCGATACCGAAGCGGACCTGGCGCTGGCGCAACTGCGCGTCCCGCAGCACAGCGAACCGATCCTGGTTGATGCGGTCGTCACCGATTTTGATGGGGTGCATACCCCGGACACCGCCTACGTGGACGAACACGGGACCGAAACCGTGCGCGTCTCGCGCTCCGATGGCATGGGCGTGGCCCGGCTACGAGCGGCCGGCGTGAAGTTCCTGATTCTCTCCAAGGAACGCAATCCGGTAGTCGCCGCCCGAGCGGCAAAACTGAATGTCGAGGTCGCCCACGGCATCGACAACAAGGCCGAATATCTGGCCCGCTGGTTGGTCGACGAGTCGATCAACCCGGCCCGCGTTGCCTATGTAGGCAATGACATCAATGATCTGGCACCGATGGAGCTGGTCGGCTGGCCAATCACGGTCGCCGACGCCAGCGACGAGGTGCACCGAGCCGCACGGCACCGCCTGACCCGCTCCGGCGGGAATGGTGCGGTCCGTGAGCTCGCCGAGCTGGTCCTCGCGGCCCGCTCCAATCCACAAGTTTGAATTCCCAAGTTTTCCCAATGAAAGGCAAGTCAATGACCTCCGTGAACACCGAAATCAAGCCAGTAGCCATCGGCGAATCCCTGCTCGGCACCGGCCAGCAGGTTTACGTCATCGGCGAGATCGGCATCAACCACAATGGCGACATCGAGATCGCCAAGCAGTTGATCGACGTCTCGGCCGAGGCCGGCGCCAACGCGGTCAAGTTCCAGAAGCGCACCCCGGAGATCTCCACCCCGATGGACATGCGCGACAAGATCCGCTCCACCCCATGGGGCGACATGACCTACCTGGACTACCGCTACCGCGTCGAGTTCGATCAGGCCCAGTACAAGGAGCTCATCTCCTACGCGGCTTCCAAGGGCCTGCACGCCTTCGCTTCCCCATGGGATGTTCCTTCGGTTGAGTTCATGGAAGAGCAGGGTGCAGTCACCCACAAGGTCGCTTCGGCCTCGGTCACCGACATCGAGCTGCTCAAGGCCCTCGCGCAGACCGGCAAGCCAATCATCCTGTCCACCGGCATGTCCACCATCGAGCAGATCGATACCGCGGTGGAGACCCTGGGCACCGACAAGCTGGTCATGATGCACGCAACGTCCACCTACCCGCTGCCTCCAGAAGAGGCGAACCTGCGCATGGTCGAGACCCTGCGCGAGCGCTACCAGGTGCCGGTAGGCTACTCGGGCCACGAGCGCGGCCTGCAGATCTCGCTGGCAGCCGTCGCCCTGGGCGCGGTCACCGTCGAGCGCCACATCACCCTGGACCGCACCATGTGGGGTTCGGATCAGGCTTCTTCGCTGGAGCCAAAGGGCTTCGAATCGCTGATCCGCGACATCCGCATCCTCGAGCAGGCCATGGGTGACGGCGTGAAGAAGGTCTTCCCGGGCGAGCTGGCACCGCTGTCGCGTCTGCGCCGCGTCGACGCCTAGCCACGGCACACAACCGGCGGTTGGACTCGCCATTGGGTCCAACCGCCGTTTATTTTTGCCCCGCCTAGCCCAGAAGGAACCATGAGTTTGATCCCCGGTCGTATATCAGTGGTGATTCCCGCCTTTAACCAGGAGGAATACATCTGCGATGCCCTCACCTCGCTGACCCGCCAAAAGCTGGGCAAGTGGGAACTAGAGGTGCTGGTGGTCGATGATGCTTCCACCGATCAGACCGCGAATCTGGTGCTCGGCTACCAGCAGAAGCTCGAGGGCCTCGAGCTGGTCAGCCTCGCCGAAAACGCCGGAGTCTCCGCGGCCCGCAACGCCGGGCTCGAGCGGGCCACCGGCGAATTCTTCACCTTCCTGGACCCGGACGACTGGTACGCTCCGGAACACCTTGCCACCCTGGCCGCGGCCTTGGAAGACCTGCACGTGGACTTCGTCCGCACCGACCACGTGCGGGTGACGGGAACCAACCGGGTGCTGCATCGCGCCCCGCAGGCGCTGCGCGGCCTGCCCCTGAACCCGGCAGACGATATCGAGCCGATCGACTCCCCCTCGATGGTGGACTATGCCTTCGTTTGGGCAGGCATGTATCGCACCGAGCTGATGCGCAACAAGGACGCCTACCTGTTCGACGCGGATTTGCACAGCGCCGAGGACCGGCTGTGGCTGTGGAAGCTGCACCTGCGCACCAGCCGCTACGCGGTGATCTCCTACCCCGGAGTGTTCTACCGCCGCGGGTTGCCCGGATCGCTCACCCAGGTCTTCGACCAGCGCCAGCTCGGCTTCATTCCGGCCTATGCGCGGATCCTGGAGGAGGTGCGTGCCCATGAGCACGCCGACCGCCACCTGCCCAAGGCGATGCGCCAGTTCTTCGCGATCGTGTGCCATCACGAGAAACGCGCCAAGCACTACCCGCCACAGGTGCGGCTAGAAATGAAACAGCAGCTACGAAAGATCTTCACCACCATCGACGTTCATATCGCACAACAGGTAGCGCTCGAAATGGATATTGCGCGCCGCCGCCACATCCTTTCCTTCCTTCAGGTCGGGGCCGCTAAATGATCGCTTTAGTCGAGGCCAGCAGCTATTTTCAGTTAGCTTCCCTGGCCGCCATGGCCGATGCCGGACTGCTGCCGCAGGCAGATGAATATGTTCTGGTGCTCGCCAATGGCTCGCAGCTGCCCGAACTGACCACGCCCCTTCACGAAGCCCCGGGATTCGCCGAGCTTGCCGCCCGATTCGATCGGGTGGTGGATTTCGCCGCGCTGGTTTCCCCGCGCCGGCCAGCCCAGTTCAACCCACGCGAAGACGAATTGCTCATCTTCGAACGCTTGCTGCGCAGTGCCTGGGATCTGGGAGACGAACGGCTGACGCTAGTTATCGAATCTATCCAGGTAAACCCTGCTCGGGCGCTGGCACGGGTCTTCTTCGACGCGTCGATTTGGGTGCATTCGGACGGTCTGATGTCCTACGGTCCGACGCGCAATAAGCTGCAGGTCCCAATGGCCCAGCGCCTGGCCGGGACCATCCACGTCGATCTGGTGCCGGGCCTCGAGCCGCAGCTGCTCGCCGAGCAGCAACCATCGCGCCTGGTCTTGCAGGGAAGCGCGCTGGCGCCGGTCTTTGCGCAACTTGCTCGGGAGGCGCAGCTGCAGCTACCCGCGGGCGCCGCCCTGATCCTCGGCCAGTACCTGGGTTCCCTGGGCCTGATGGATGCCGAAGAAGAGCTAGAGCTGCACGAGCAGATGCTCCGGGCCGCCAAGGACCGAGGGCTGCACACCATCTTGTTCAAGGCCCACCCGTCGGCCAGCGCCACCTCGGCGGCCCGATTGCGCGCCCGCGCCCAAGACCTCGAGCTGGATTTCCATCTGCTCGATACCGGTCACCTGGCCGAAACCGTGATCCTCGCGGCGAAACCGGAAGTTGTCATCTCCTGTTTCTCCACGGCGCTGGTCACCGCCCACTATGTGCTCGGTACGCCGGTTCATGCCGTGGGTACCGCCAAGATGCTGCAGCTCCTCGCCCCCTATGAGAATTCGAACCGAATTCCGCTGTCGATCATCCACGGGCTCTTTGTCCAGGACCTGCCGACGCCCGCTCGTGCCGGAAGCATCGACATGCTCAGCGACTTGCTTGGTGCCATTTCTTATTGCATGCAGTCCAAGCAGCTCCCGCATTTGCGCCCGGTCGCCGAGGCTTTCCTCGCCGAACACTACGGCGTGTTTTCCGCCCACTTCAAGCGTCGACGCATCACCAAACTTGCGCTGCCACCGCAGTGGGCCCACTTGCAAGCACGTCGTTCGGTGCCGGCCAAGGTCCGTGGAGTATCCCGCCACATGTTGCGCCACGGCTCACGGACCTTGGACACCATGTCCAAATCCCTGAGTCGACTGGCAAAATGAACGATACGATGATCAAAATTTCCCATCCCGACACCCAGGAAGTGCCACGGCCACGCTTTGGCACCGCACACGTGTGGGTGGAATCTCCCCTGCAGTTGCTCTCGGCCGTGGAAACTCACGCCGCCGGATTGCTCGGCGATGAGGTGCGCATCATTCCGCGGCGCGGCATGCCGCTGGAGGCAACCACCGGCGCACTGCTAAGAAATTCGCCGGCTGGTTTGCACTTCATGCCCGCGGCCAAACGGCCACCGCAGCCTAGCTCGCCGCGAGACAGGTACGTCACCGGCGATGCCTATTCGGGTCGGATACAGCGCACCATGCTGACCGGGGTTAAGGCCAAGGAAGTTGTCATCATCGATGATGGGCTGGCCACGTTGGCGCTGATCCGGCAGCTGGTCAGCGAGGAACCTACCGCTGTGGTGCGCGCCCGTGCGAAGAGCACCGCTGCCCGCCTGGGCCTGGGCTTGGCGATGTGGCACCGGCTGCGCGGCTTGGCGCGAGAGGGGCGCCTGCTGATTGTCTCTGCCTTGCAGGTTGAACCGGAAATCAGGAAGCGCATGGAAGCGCTGGGCATTAAATTCGCCCAGCACAAGTTCGAGTGGCTAGCTACCCAACCCGTCGCCGAACGATTCACCGAACCAACCTTGCTCATCGGCTCGGCCATGGCGGCGGACGGAATTATTCATGCCGCACCGTATCTGCAATGGATTCGTTCCATCGCCGCAGAAGGGCCAGTCGCCTTCTTCCCGCACCGCCGAGAGACCCCGCAGATATTGGAAGAACTACAGCAGATTCCCAACGTCGTGCTGAAGGAGCATACGATTCCCATCGAGATGAGATTGCGCGATTTGCGTCCCGGACAAGAAATCAGGGCGCTTCCTTCAACCGTCATTCCCTCCTTGCGCCTCCTGCTCGGTAATGAAGCTCGTAACCTGTACGCGCAACCGGTGCCAGATCATTGGTGGACGCCGAGCACCTCGCAAGATCTTCGTGACCATCTATCAAGCTCGTTGAGGGTGTGACAATCCTCTTGAAACCGGCAATTCTTGCGGTCGCGGATTCAGACTCGTATCTGAAACTCGCCACCACATTTCTGCACCGTCTGGGCCCTAGTTGGGACCGCCGCGTCGTATTGGCGCGCACCCCTGTCATGCCCACCGAAGAACAGATCGCCGCGGCGTTCGAGGGCACCGACCTCGACCCCACAGATCTGGAGGTCTTAGCCTTGAATCAGTTCAATGCACAAACCGTTGGCGAAGATATCGTCTTCGCCGCCGCCACGGGACCAGTAGTCGCCGAATTATATGCGCGGATGCTGCGTACCGAACCGGTGGACCAGCGAAGCACGGCACTGATCTCCGCGCTTCCCGGGGTCGCTTATCCTGCCACCCGCAAGGGATGGAATTACCGCCGTCCAGGTGACGCATTCATCTGCCATTCACACGCCGAGGCGCGCGATTTTTCATTTATGAACCTCGACCACGAGGGGCATCAGCCAACGATCATGGTCAGCAAGCTTCCCTTTCTGCGCTCATCCGGTTTTCCCGCCAGTTCTTCTGCCCCGATCAAGCGACTGGTCTTTGCACCGCAGGCCAAGGTGCCTTTCGGCAAAACCGAACGCGAGAACATCTTGGTCTCGCTCGAGCAGGCCGCTCGGCTCAATCCGGGACTGGAAGTCATGGTCAAATTGCGAGCGCGCGCTGGCGAACCTCAGACGCATCTCGAGGCCTACCCCTATGACCTGCTTTTTGAAGAGCTTGTTCGCTCTGGCCGGTTAGGAAAGTCCACGCATCTGCGCTTCGTGACCGGCAGCATGTCTGAAGTGCTTACGGAGCATAGCGCGCTTGTGACCGTTTCATCCACGGCAGCGCTCGAGTCGATCGATCGCGGATTGCCGACCATGGTGCTCTCCGACTTCGGCGTAAATGCCCAGATGATCAACGTCGTTTTCGAATCCTCCGGATTGCTCGGTACTCTGCAGGACCTCGAGGACCTGAACTTTGAGCCGGCGAACAAGCCCTGGCTACGAGAAAATTATTTTCACCGTGTGGACAACACGTTCAATGAGTCTTTGACCATCCTCGCGCATCGCGCCCGAGACGGTCAGCTAAAAACAGATCCCGAAATACTGGCTTTCATCAAGCACCAACCACTCCGTCAACGGGTCCGGACGGCACTTCCGACACCAGTACTCAGGGTATTGCTGAAAATTCGCAGACACATGAAGTTGTCACGACAATCAAACCCAAGATCCATGTCATGATCAAAATCATCTATACCAGTGACATTGAAAATTCTATGCCTTTTCAATGTCAGTCATGGTCATAAGTTATTTTGCTCTTGTACAAAAATGGTTCCTTGATCTGCATTTACTCGGGTTGCTGCACGTCATACGCGCCACGATCTGCCTGCCCTGCGTTGAAACATCCGGTGATTGCAACCACTATGGGAATGTTTCTTGACCAAAAGGTCTTAAGATCATTAAGGGCCCATTAATAGACTGTGCTTTCGCGCGGTCATTTTGCCCACAGTTTTGTATATTTCATTAGGAGTTCATGTGTCGGCGAGCCCGATTCGCGTTGCCATTGTTGGTGTGGGTAACTGCGCCACTTCCCTTATCCAAGGTGTCGAGTACTACCGAAGTGCCGACGAAAATGCCTCTATTCCGGGTCTGATGCACGTGCGATTCGGTGATTACCACGTGGCCGACGTTGAATTCGTTGCGGCATTCGATGTGGATGCGAAGAAGGTAGGCCTCGACCTATCTGACGCCATCCTGGCCAGCGAAAACAACACCATCAAGATCGCCGACGTGCCAACCACCGGTGTCACCGTGCAGCGCGGGCCCACCTTGGATGGTCTGGGCAAGTACTACCGTGAGACCATTGATGAGTCGACCGCCGAGCCTGTTGACGTCGTCAAGGCGTTGAAGGACAGCAAAGTAGATGTCATGGTCTGCTACCTGCCGGTAGGCTCCGAAGACGCAGCAAAGTTCTACGCTCAGTGCGCTATCGACGCAGGCGTTGGCTTCGTCAACGCCCTGCCGGTCTTCATTGCCGGCACCCCGGAGTGGGCACAGAAGTTCACCGACGCAGGCGTGCCTATCGTGGGCGACGACATCAAGTCGCAGATCGGTGCCACCATCACACACCGTGTGATGGCCAAGCTCTTCGAAGACCGTGGAGTGGTGCTTGATCGTACCTACCAGCTGAATGTCGGTGGCAACATGGACTTCAAGAACATGTTGGAACGCGATCGCTTGGAGTCCAAGAAGATCTCCAAGACGCAGGCAGTCACCTCGAACACCTCGGCCAAGCTCACCGCCGACGACGTGCACATCGGACCTAGCGACTACGTTGCCTGGCTTGATGACCGCAAGTGGGCGTTCGTTCGCCTCGAGGGACGCAACTTCGGTGACGCTCCGGTGAATCTGGAATACAAGCTAGAGGTTTGGGACTCGCCAAACTCGGCCGGTGTCATCATCGATGCTGTGCGTGCAGCCAAGATCGCGCTTGACCGCGGCATTGGCGGCCCGATCCTGTCGGCTTCGAGCTACTTCATGAAGTCCCCACCAGAGCAGTACGACGACGAGTCGGCTCGCGCGAAGGTCGAAGCCTTCATCCGCGGCGACATCGAACGCTAGAAAGTCCCTTCGGGACGAAGCAAAAAGATCCGTGCGTGGAATTCTGAACTTGAATTCCATGCACGGATCTTTTTGTATGCCCCCGTCTATAGCACGCGGCCTGCCCCGGACGCGGAGAAGCCCGCCGGCTGATAGGCCGGCGGGCCTCTGCTGAATTGTTTGCGAGTTCATTTCGCACCCCTCTTCCTGTAGTTGGCAACAACGGTAATGGCGTTGAGCTCAACTATCGGATACGGAGGTACATTTCCGGTGGCACATGGTTGACCAACTCCCGCTGACTCAGTCGGCGGTTTAATTCGGCACTATCAAGTTGCTTCCGGTTCTTAGCAAAACGCTTTTTCATTATTGTTCCCTCCCTTCTAAACAGATCGGGGAGGTGGGAAGGTCCTGGTGCGTAGTAGAGACTGCGCGAGCTTTCAGGCTTTCGGGACCTGCGAAGATGAGTTCCGAGGTTCGAACTGCCCGTTGAACAGAGCTATCAAAAAGTGGAGCAGACATGAAAAAAGTTCCTAAGGGAGAATGTCGATTACTGACTGACCGCCCCAGGAACTTTTGCTTGAATTCGTAGAAGTCTAGGAATCCATCATTCCGGAGGCAGGGGAAACGCCATGGCGCGCGGCAAAGCCGAACCAGCAATTTGAAAAGGCCATTTTGCCTGATCGCATGCCGCCATAATTCCAGTTATCTCGATTTGTAATCACGTTTCCCACCTCCTATAAATCTGTCCGAGTCAATCGCGCAAAAGCCCGAGACTCACTTAGTATTGTCTTTTAGATCCGCAAGTCTCATTGAGACTTCCCAATCACAATATTTAGCATACATGGAGAATTTCGCACGCGCCAGTGATTTACTCAAATTCTTCAATAAGTTTCTTTAAAGCCGTGTAGGGACGCTCTGGGCCTGCCCCAAAACGTCCCCACATGCGCTAATTGCAACTATTATTCGGCTACAGGTTGCTGAGATTCCGGTTGTTCCGCCCACCATGCACGGAGTCTTTCTGCGGCGACTTGTTCTCCCAGCGGACCGTCATCCAAACGTAGATTGAGCATGAAATTGTAGGCGCGACCTACCAATGGCCCGGCTTTAATGTCCAGTAGGGCCATAATCTGTTCACCGTTCAGATCTGGACGAATGGACTTCAGCTCTTCCTGCTCGGTAATTTCAGCTATTCGCGTCTCAAGATCGTCATAGGCAAATCCGAGGCGCTCGGCCTTACGGCGGTTGCGGGTCGTGACATCCGAACGGGTCAGACGGTGCAAACGCTCGAGCAGTTCGCCCGCGTCGGTCACATAGCGGCGCACTGCCGAATCGGTCCAGCCGGCGTCTCCGTAGCCGTAAAAACGCATGTGCAGTTCAACCAGGCGCGCCACCGCTTTTGTGGTGTCCTTGTCGAATCGCAGGGCGCGCATGCGCTGTTTCACCAATTTCGAGCCGACCATGTCATGGTGGCGGAATGAAACCGCGCCATTGGATTCGAACTTACGAGTTGCAGGCTTTCCAGCGTCATGCAGCAACGCCGCAAAGCGAAGAATGAAATCTGGCCCTGGAACGGGGCCCTCGCTATCGGTTTCGTGTCCCATGGCTTGTTCAAGCACGGTCAGCGAATGCTGGTAGACGTCCTTATGCCGATGGTGTTCATCGATTTCCAAGCGCAGCGCTGAGACCTCGGGCAGCACCTTGTCTGCCAAACCCGAATCGACCAGCAAATCTATGCCTGCGCGCGGGTCAGCTCCGTTGATCAGCTTGATCAATTCGTCGCGGACTCGTTCGGCAGAAATGATATCGATGCGCTCGGTCATTTCGCTCATCGCCTGGCGGACCTCGGAAGACACCTCAATGCGAAGCTGCGATGCGAATCGTGCGGCTCGCATCATGCGCAACGGGTCATCCGAGAAGGAAATATCCGGGGAACCTGGTGTGCGGATTAGTTCATCGCGCAGCGAACTGACCCCGTCAAAGGGATCCACCAGTTCCAATTCGGGCAGACGTAACGCCATGGCATTCATGGTGAAGTCACGGCGGTACAGGTCATCATGCAGGTTATCGCCAAAGGCAACGATTGGCTTGCGTGAATCCTTGTCATAGGCGTCGGCCCGGTAAGTCGTGACCTCTAGCGTGTGCTCACCCTTTTTTAAGGCGATGGTCCCGAATTCGCGTCCCACATCCCAGATGTTGTCGGCCCATCCCGAGATCACCTTAACGGTTTGTTCCGGCGTCGCGCTGGTGGTGAAATCCAGGTCGGGAGAGACACGGCCAAGATAAAGATCGCGGACCGGACCACCAACCAGGGAAATCTCATGACCGGCCCGAACGAAACGATCGGCGAGCTCGAAAATGACCGAAGGCAGGATCTGGCGCAGGGCGTCATGAGATGGAAGTGCGTACATAGTTCCTTAAGCGTGCCAGATTTCTGGTGTTCTCGCTCGAAAAATCGCTGAACTTCCTTGCGAGATACCTCTCTTGTCCAAGTCGCTAAGGCGTAGATCGCCAAAAAGTCGATAGAGTGGTTTCATGAACCGTCCGATCCCGTCTGCCCCAAAGCGCACGCCATTGACTGCGTCAATGGCTTCTGCGCAGGCGTCCGGCGGTCCTCAGACACTTCCAACGGTCGAAGAAGTTTCCTCCGGCGGCATTGTTATTGACTTTGACAACCCTGATTTTCCAGTCGCAATCATTGCACGGTACAACCGCGGTGGACGTTTGGAATGGTGCCTTCCTAAGGGGCACCCAGAAGGCGAAGAGGTCAATGAGGAAGCAGCCGTCCGTGAGATCGAAGAAGAAACCGGTATCGCCGGCCGTATTCTCGCTCCGCTGGGCTCTGTGGATTACTGGTTCACAGTAACCAATTACCGGGTTCATAAGACCGTGCACCACTTCCTCCTGGAAGCCACCGGCGGCCACCTCACGATCGAGAACGACCCCGACCATGAGGCTGTAGATGTCGCATGGGTGCCGTTAAATGCGCTCGGTAAGCGTCTTTCTTTCCCTAATGAACGCCGGATCGCTGACCTGGCACGCGAGGTCCTTACGAAGTATGTCTCAGGTTCCTAAATCACCGCCCAGCCCCGATCAGCCGAATACCGGAACCCACGAACAGGTTACTGAACTGGCGACACCAGCGGCCCCGGCATCCGGTGGAAGATCAAAAACCTATGCACTGATGGCTTCGGGCACGTTGGTTTCGCGCATGCTCGGCTTCGTCCGCACCGCAATGCTGGCCATGGCCATTGGTTCGGTCACCTCGGTGGCAGATATCTTCGAGAAGGCGAACGTCATCCCGACGATCATCTTCATGCTGCTAGCTGGCGGCGTCTTCAACGTGGTGTTGATTCCACAACTTATCAAGGCCTCCAAGGCCAAGGACCGTGGAGCCGCATACACCTCCAAGCTAGTCACTCTCACCATCGTGGTGATGGGTGCGCTGACGGTTGTGCTGACTGTGTGCGCCCAACCAATTATCATTGCGCTCACTAATAACTGGACCGATCCGATGATCGCGCTCGGCACGGCATTCGCCTATTGGTCCTTGCCGCAGATCTTCTTCTACGGGCTCTATGCGGTGCTTGGGCAGGTCCTCAACGCGCATGGCAGGTTCGCCGCCTTCATGTGGGCTCCTGCGGCCAATAACCTGATCCAACTGTTGGTCATCGGCTCGTTCATGCTGGTCTTCGGCGCCTATTCTTCGGGCGATCCGATGGATTCGTGGAGCACCGGAAAAACTATATGGCTTGCCGGCGGTGCGACCCTAGGCATCATCATGCAATCTCTCGTACTGCTCTGGCCTTTGAAGAAGACTCACCTCAAGCTCCGCTTCGATTTCTCCTGGCGTGGGATGGGACTGCGCCGGGTCGGCCGGCTAGCTATCTGGACGCTGGCGGCGATGGTCATCGGTAACATCTCTTCGTTGATCTACTCGAAAATCGTCTCCGGAGCGACGGCGGCCCGTACCGAACTATCTGCCGAACAGGCCGCCTCGGTAGCCGGTGAATACGCGCTGAATACCTCGCAGCTAATCACCGTGTTGCCACATTCACTTTTCGCACTGACCGTGGCCACGGTCCTTTTTAATGACTTCACTCGTGCCTTTGCCGACCGCCGGCGCAAAGATATCGGACCACTGCTCAACCAGGGCATGCGTTCTACCGCGATCCCTATCATTTTCTTCACCGTGGTCTTCATAGTATTGGCCGGCCCGTTGGGGCGGCTCTTCGCCGGCAGTTCCGAAAATTCCGTTCAAGCGGCAGCCGCCATCGGCCAGTTGCTGGTGCTCACTGCTCTGGGACTTCCTTTCAAGTCGATCCAGTTCTTCATGTTGCGCGTCTTTTTCGCCGATGAAGACACCCGCACTCCTATGCTGATCCAGAGCAGCATTGCCGCGATCGGTCTGATCGGTGCCGTGTTGGCAGCCTGGCTGGTCGACCCGATAAATATTGCCGCAGCGATTGCCTTCATCTACGGCATCACCAATGTCATATCGGCAGTCATCACGCATTACCTGATCAAACGACGCTACGGCGACTATGGCGTCACCAAGGTCATCGACACCTATATACGAATCGGTTGGATGGCCACCCTGTCGGCAATTATTGGCTGCATTCCCCTGGCCTTATTGGGTGGTTTCAGCTTCGGATTCGCTTATGATTCGCTGTTCAGCGCCGCTGTCACGATCTGCGTTGTGGGCCTGATTATGGCCATAAGTTTTGTGTTGTTGTTGCATCGGACTAAGGTCCCGGAGCTCGCCGGATTCCTCGGCCCGCTACTGCGCAGAATTCCGGGCCTCCCCAAGCCGTGATTCTGCTCAAATGACCAACAAATGAAGGGTTTGGGCAGGTAACATGAAGGATGGTGGGTCTGCCTGCCGTTCGAAGCAATCAAACCTTGGAGATGCACGTGTCGCAGCCCATCGATGTCGGTTCTGTCCTTAGCGGGCGCTACCAGGTCACCGAAACCGTTCTGACCACAGCCGAGGGAGATCTGGTGCTTGGCGGCATCGATCAGGTGCTCAACCGATCGGTCAGCATCGTGGTCGCTTCCGCGGCCAACTCCTCGCAGCTGGCCACCAGCGCGCGTGAAATTGCCATGGGCGAGCGTCAGGCCAACGTCCAGGTACTAGACCTAGGCATCACCGAAACGAATCAAAGCTACTTAGTGGCGAACGTCGCCCGCTCGGCCGACCTGCTGGATCTGGTGCTCGAGGCTCAAGACGCGCCGTACGTCGAACCATTCTTCACTGACACCCTGGGCACCGAGCTATTCGGCGAGTCCCGTCAGTCGGTACCCGAGACCTACGAAGACGATGCGGAATACTACGAACAGCTGCGCTACGAAGACGAACCTGAAGAACAGAACAAGGTCGGCAACGCGCTGAGCAGCGGGTTCGCCGGTTTGAAGAACCGTTTTGGCCGTAAAAATGCCACCGCCGCGGAATCCGTCGATGAAGACGAGTACGTCGAAGAAAATACCGACGATCAGACCGCACCAAATGCCCAGGTAACCACGCCCACGGCGGCAACTCCGGTCTCACCGGCAAACAAGGCTTCTGCGGCCCCTAAGCCCAAGGTGACCCGTCTGGACGACGATGAAGAACCTAATGTCACCGCCACGGCCGCCCTCGCGGCTGCGGCCCAGTCCAAGGGATCGGCTCCTAAGAATAAGAAGGAGGAGCCGAAAAAGGAAGAGCCCAAGAAGCCTGCACAGAAGAAGGCAGCAGCTATGGCCGGCATCGCTGCAGCTTCCGCCCCGAAGGCTTCTACCTTCCCTGCAGCCGCCAAGGGCGTTCCTGCACAGGATGTTCCAGAGCCATTGGAAGAAGAGGAAGACGAAGGCACCTCGAAGGGCGTACGTCTGCTCGTTGGTGCCGTGCTGATCGCGGTTCTGATCATTGGCATCGTTTTCGCCTTCAACTTCTTGGGTGGCGCAGGTAAGGACACAACTGCCGACCCTTCAACCGCCCCGTCCGAAACCGCGGCCGCACCGACCCAGGAAGAGGCTGAAACTCCAAGCGAGCCTTCGCTGCCGGCTCCCAAGGTCGATGATGTCTCGCGCTTGGTGCCAGGCAACCAGCAGCTCAATGCGGAAACCGACAACACCCTCGGCGACATGATCGACGGCAACCCTTCGAGCACCTACAAGACCTACTCGTACACCACCAGCAACTTCGGTGGCTTCTCCTCGAATATGGTCTTCATCCTGGAGCTTGAGGAGGAATCCGGAATCTCCGAAATCAATCTCGAGGGCCTGAATGCCACCGGTGGCGACTACGAGGTCCTCGTAGGTACCTCAGATGATCTGGGCGATGCGAAGTCTGTGGCCAAGGGCTCGTTCTCCGGTCCGTCGATCTCCGTTCCGGTCAAGGGCGATGACTCCGATCAGATGGCAGGCACGCACGTGTTCCTCAACGTCACCGACCTACCACGCCGTGCTTCGGGCGCCAACGCCTCCCGACCATTCGGCTTGCAGATCGGCGAGTTCTCCGCCAAGTAACAGAAGCGGAATTTTTTACCAAAGCAATGCGTTGAGGTGGATAGTGAGGGTAGACCTCGCTATCCACTTCGCATTATTAGAACGAAAGGGTTCTACCCTCGTGACTTCAGCACAGAACGACGAAATCCGCGACGTAATCATCGTCGGCTCCGGTCCGGCCGGTTACACCGCCGCGGTTTACACCGCGCGTGCGAACCTGAAACCATTGGTCATTGCCGGCTCGGTCACCGCCGGTGGCGAACTGATGAACACCACCGATGTGGAGAACTTCCCAGGCTTCCCCGAGGGCATCATGGGCCCGGACCTGATGGACAACATGCAGAAGCAGGCCGAGCGCTTCGGCGCGGAGGTGCTCTTCGATGATGTCACCGAGATGCAGCTCGACGGAGAGATCAAGACCCTGTCGTTGGCCGACGGTACCGTGTACCGCGCCCGCACGGTCATTGTTTCCACCGGCTCTGCCTACCGCGAGCTGGGCCTTCCAGACGAAAAACGCCTCTCCGGCCACGGTGTCTCCTGGTGTGCTACCTGCGATGGTTTCTTCTTCCGCGACCAGACGATCTCCGTCATCGGCGGTGGCGACTCCGCAATGGAAGAAGCTCTCTTCCTGACCAAGTTCGCGGCAAAGGTCATCGTGGTGCACCGACGCAACGAGCTGCGCGCCTCGAAGATCATGGCGGATCGCGCCTTGGCGCACGAAAAGATCGAATTCGTCTGGGACTCCGAGGTTGTCGGCATCAATGGTGAAAACAAGGTCAACGGCCTCGTCGTGAAGAACCGCAACACCGGCGAAGAGTCCACCCTGGATGTCACCGGCATCTTCGTAGCCATCGGCAATGATCCACGCGTGGATCTCGTCAAGGATCAGCTGGAGCTTACCGCAGAAGGCACCATCGCCGTCGATGGCCGTTCTTCGCGTACTTCGTTGCCTGGTGTTTACGCAGCTGGCGACGTCATCGATTCAAACTACCGTCAGGCAATCACCGCCGCAGCTTCCGGCTGCGCCGCTGCTCAGGACGTCGAGCATTACTTGGCCAACGTCAAGACCCCGGCCAAGGTAACCAACTAATAATTCGCAGAAAGGGGTTCACTCACATGAGTAACGCTAAAGCAGTCACCGAAGCAACCTTCCAGGCAGAAGTTCTGGAGTCCGAGAAGCCAGTAATCGTAGATTTCTGGGCAGAGTGGTGCGGTCCATGCCGTCAGCTGAGCCCAATCCTGGATCAGATCGCCGAGGAGCACGCAGACAAGGTCACCATCGTAAAGCTGAATATCGATGAGAACCAGGCGATTTCCGCGAAGTACGGCATCACCAGCATTCCTGCAATGTTCGTTTTCAAGGATGGCGAGCACGTTGCCTCCTCGCTCGGTGCCAAGCCAAAGGCTGTCATCGAAAAGGAATTTGCAGAATACCTGTAAATCCTAAGTAGTCGTCAAAAATAGGCGTTGTGCTTCCGAGCTCAACGCCTATTTTTGTCCCTACCGCTAGTCAGGGCGTGGTGACAATGCTCAGAAAACTCAGCTCAGGATCAAAACGTAATTAGACAAGTAATTTAACTTGTTTTCGTGACTATAAACTGACTACTACACTTTCTTGTGTGTTCGTTGGTCAGGGTCAGCATATCGACGGGAAACACGGTACTCAACCAACCGGCTGCAGGCAGGCAAAAGACTACGTTCGAGATTCGGCAGTAGACGACGAGCGACGGTGCCATGCGCGTTCAAAGAGGAAGACGCTGGATGGGGTTCTCTCAAGGCCATGGCCCACTTTAAGATGCTCCGGGAAGCTGTTTCTCCGCACTGAACGTGTTACGTGATCAGGACCAGAAACGTGCCGCGAGACCTGACGGACCGTCCTCAGATCGTTCCCGACCTACGTCGCTACGCTCCTTCGATGCACAATGGATCTGTCCCGAGGCCCAACGGATGTATCAAGGTTTATGCTTCTACGCCAGACTAGTGACATGCGATCACAACCGTGAAGGGTCTGCGAGGCGAGAAGCGATTGGATTGTTGCGCTCTTCGCTCCCCCGTCAGATATCTGTTCCCGGTACCGCAAGTCCAGGTGGCCGGTCCGCGTAACCGCTGCTGCTGCTCCAGATATCGGGAATCGGCAACCGCTGAACTGCCATCAATGTCCGTCCGCCACACTCGTGTAGAGCGTTGACGCCAAGCCGTGGGTATGGACGCGGTTCAGCGAATAAGGCGCAGATAATCTCGGATTTTTGCATCTCTTTTGCCCTGACTAGCAACTCACTGAATTTTCTCGGGAACGCTGTAACAAGAAGCCCCGATCGGTCTTCATTGATTCGATTGCTGGTGATGAAGCAGGCTCCTCGAAGCCTTCGTATTGCTGGAGCCTCCTATTGGGAATCCGCAGGTCCAGTTGTTCTGCGTTGAGATTATCAACGTGATCCAAAGTCGTGAGCAGTTCGTTGTGCAGGGGCCTTGATGGCGCTGTTGACGGCCCAAAGTGGACAGTTCTCAGTTTTGACGATATCGCTGCGTCTATGTCCTCGACCGAGTGGACGCATGATGGCAAGGTAGTTTGCCGTCCTTCCTCCTAGGATAGTTTCGCCTCCCCCGAGTTGAGCATTTGACTCATTGAGAGCCAGCAGTACTGCATTCCAGAGCCACGCCATCGGAACCCGTGTAGTCTCCTTCAGAGCCGCCCATAGCGCCCTTGGAGATCACTAAATAAGCAAACCCTTTCGGGGAGCCTTCTGCGGATGCTGTAAATCGAAGGAAGGCCCGTATGGGTCGCCAGCAACGACGGGGTCTGTGCTCTCTCTACAAGCAATCGGTCTGGCATACCAGGATCATTTCCGGAATTCACGCGGAGACGATCTTAGAACGGTGTGTTCATCATAGGATCTGGGTCGAGACGGAAAACTGCAACATATAGGTGAAGGCCTCAGTGCAACGGATCAACGATGCTGTTGGGATCCGGGGGTCCCTTCGGGGTAGGTTCTAGCGCTCAACGGCAGTATCGGCGCCGGCCAGACCTCCAGGCATTCATGGTTACCGATTCAGTCGAGAACACTTGCCACAACTGGCACTTGCTGACCAGTCATTCCTATCCAAAGGAACCGATTCAGTCATTCATTGCTTCGTGTACTCCCCCGCAAAGAACAATCAGCGGCGTACGCCAGCGGCTTCGTTGTCAGAGGATCAATGCCGGTGTCGGTTGCCGTAATGTTCCACCTTCTGGTGCTTGGTGAGGTCCCGAGATCTTCCGGCGAGATCTTTGCGTCAAGAGTCATTGTTCGTTGGGCCTATCCGTAATCTGTTCTGAAATCGACCGACCCTGATTTGTCAGATAATCAAGTTCGCCTTGTTCCGATCGTCGAACGGTGGATACTGTGTCGATTCAGAAATAACGTTGTTTCACGTGAAACAAACATCAGTTCTGGACTGGCCTCGAAAGGGCTATTCCAGTCTGCCTTCCGTTGAATGCCGTTCGAAATCGTGCGTCGACGATCGTTGTTTTCCATGTCTGGAGGAACCGATAGCGCACACCGCTGTATCTGTAGAACATACTTGCGTCCCGTGCTGATGCTGAGTGGGATTTCTCGTCGTCAACCATACAACACGTTGGATTCTGCAATTCCAACCTTTAAGAGGGTGGAGATTGTTTCACGTGAAACACGCGGAAACAGAGATCAGTATCAAGCGGGCTGTGAACCGACCCCCTCACATGCAGTGAAAATATCAGGAACTAGCGCCTAGACGTAAGCAACAATTATGAAACCCGCTTACGGACGCCAGGCTACGTCGCAGGTGACATGAGAGGACCTGGTGGATCTGCCCGATTACTCGTAGTGAGTTCCAGAGTCACGGCGGGAGCAGCCAGTGCTTCGATTGAATGTTCGCATCGATGCGTCGAGTACCACATCTGAATAAGCGGCCTCTTGTCCCAGGCCGACTGTCGGCGAATAATCACAAGTGCACAGTCATCGTATTTGAGCGAAACTCCAAGTAACTCTCGAATAGGCAAATACCCGACTACCTGCAAACGAGAACGAATGGCAGACACCGGGCGTTTAACAGGCGCCTCTCCCCTGCACATCAAGGATTTACATTTCGATTCGCACATGTACTGATTGTTCGACGTACTGGAAGCTGATCACGCTCACTGAAATTCCCCACTTCTGCTCACCGAAATTCTCCACCTCGTGTTGACCCGCCCATGAGGGCGGGCCTTCCTCGAAACTGATGGCCTCTGACCACACACCAGTTCTTGAGAAAGGCCCGCACTTCCATGTTGAACGGAGGAAAGACGTGGATATCCACGCGTTGAAAAAGAATGAGCATCAGTGAGATCGCCCGCCGCACGGGCGTGACCGCAAGACCATAAGTGCGTACCTCACCGGGCAACGGGAAACCGGGAAACGCCAACGCACCACCGACCCGGTCGACGCCTTCGATGACTACATCAGGACACGCCTGATCGAAGATCTACACCTCTGGGCGCAAACACCGATGGACGAGCTGCAGAACTTCAATTTCGCACTTTCCTACCCGTCATTGACGAGAAATATTCGGGCCCGGAACCTGCGTCCTGCCTGCCAATCCTGCAAGAGCGTGCTGCAACGACCAACGTCGTCAACGAGTACCCTCCCGGTGAAGAAACCCAATGGGATTTTCTCGAGCTGCCCGATCCGCCCGCCGGATGAGGCATGAAGGAAGTGTTGCTGCTGATCCGGTCCTTGGCGGACTCGGGCCAATGACGGTCCGTGCTGGCGCCGTCTATGGACCAACGGCACTTCTTCGAGGCGATGATCATCATGCAGGATCTGCTCGGCGGGGTGAACAAGTTCTGGTGTATTGACCGACTGTCCACGGTCTATAACGTCTCCAGCAGGGACGATAACACCGAGTTCGCGACCTACACCAAGCACTATGGGTCCAGATAGCAGCGCGTCCTCCTCGTTCGGAACAACGCTAGTGCGTGATGGAGAAAAACAACCACACCGCCGCCCAAGGTGGTGTCGGACCTTGCCTGATGAGACCACCTTCGAATAGGCGCAGAGCTCCGTCTAGTGCTTTGCCGCCTCCCAAGATGCACGCGACAGACGCATCCCCGCGGGGAAAACCACGTGCAAGGCCATGTCCGCCGCCGAGCACCTCGGCTCCCCGGCCGCCCCGTGCCCGGTGATCCAGACCGAAATCCGCACCGCCTCGAGGCAGCCGCCCAAGTGATGATCAGCCACCGTTTGGGCACCGGCCATCTCGATATCGCAGTCACAGACGGAACCGTTATTGCCCGACACCAGCGCGCGGCCAACGGATTGGGTGACACCATCAGGGACATGGGCAACGTGATCGCGTTGAACCAGGCGTCCATGGCCGGGGCCAACACCGCACGTCCCCATCGTCGCAGGAAACGGATCCCGCGGGGAATCGAGCCCCTGGCTGCCGCCGCAGTCCTTCGCGAAACACCTTAGTACACCTTGGCATCTGCTACGAATCCCTTGGCCGCCTACGAACGCGCCGCCCAGGGAAGGACCCGACTCTCATGAACGAGAGCACCTCAATCTCCTTGGCCGATCCGCCCCAGACGTGCATCTGCCAACAGCTGCGTCCTACCTGACCGTGCACACGCTTACGGCCTCGGCTGAAGCCCTGCCCGGGTCATGTCCGTGGACATCGACAGGGAAGAATCCAGGAGGCTGGCCGGCAGACTGCGTTTCGCCAGCCTTCCCACCGAGGCACGGCTGGACACCTTCGATCTTGTCCTTGCCCAGGGCATTGACCTGTCCCTGCTCAACGAACCGGGAACGTGTCGGTGGATCGAGACGGCGACTAACGTCCTGCTGATTGACCCGCCCGGCGTGCGGAAAACGCACCTCGCGCGGGCCTGGGGCGGGCAGCGGGGAGCCGGATACCGCGTCCATTTCGCCTCCGCGGCCGAACTGGCCGCACGCTGCCACAAGGCCGCCATCGACGGGCACTGGTCATCGACCATGCGCTACTTCGCCGGCCCCACGCTATTGATCATTGACGAGCTGGGTACCCTCCCACTCCCGGGGCGTCGGCTTCGGCCCTGTTCAAGGTGAGCAATCAGCGGTATTTGAAAACCAGTATCGTCATCACGACCAATCGGCCTGTTGGTGCTTGGAGCGAGATCATCGGGGATGCCACCCTTGCCGAGCCCATGCTCGGCAAGCTTTTGCCTCGGTCCGTGGTGCTGAACCTCGACGGGGGAATCGTATCGGTTGCACAATCATCATGCCGCCCAACAACTCAGAAAGGCCACTACCGGGACGCAAGCAACTCTGCTAGTTCAGCTCTCGTGAGCTGGGGAATTTCGGTAATCAACTCTGGGGAATTTCCATGAGCCCCATCAACGCAAAACTACTTCCGATGCCAGCCGATCCATGGCGCCATGTTTCACGTGAAACAGCGCATGCCTCGCCTCCAAGATATTCTGATTTTTTGAATACAAATCAGAGATTTGACGGAACCAGCATCAGTCGCGCCTACCAATTTTGAACCAACTACGCTCGAGCATTCGGAACCCGGATTAAACCTACGGTCAAATATCAGCGTCCTCGACGCCACTGAAAAGCCGATGATTCTATTCCTGGATACATGAGTTTTCGGAGCCTTGCGAGCCACCGAACATTGCCTTTCTATACGGACTTCTAGAGTCGCATGAACGCTCCCGAGCTAGCGAGGAAGCAACACAATCCGTTCAACGCGCCTCGATTACTTCGACGCCAAGAAGGAAGAACCCTTCGGTTATCTACCATCCTTGAGAAAGAGGGAATGCCGGTTCCTTCTTTCGAACGCTGGCAACTGGGTTCTTTCAAGCCGCTGAGTCTTTGCTGGTGCCGAACAGCTATAAACCTACTTGTTCTCGGACTCCAAAATTACGATGGACAGCTATACGCGATGCGACGAAAATGAAAATCGCTGTCCACGGACAATGCTGATGCAATCATTGCTCGGCCTGTTCACAAGAAAATCATGCCCGTAGTCCGTTGACGGTACAGAATTGATGAAGCACTGAGTTACCACAGGATGCGCAACTCCGAAGGCTGGTGGGCCTCACAGCATGGATGATGCTTATGTGCCACCCCTAGGCTGCACTTAGGGTCCCGAGCAACTGGCTATTCAACGGTTCTAGGTAATGAAACTAAGTAGATCAGCGGATCCCAGTGGGATCAATAATCACTGGTCATCCAAGTCGCCCTAACCGATCCCCTGGATCACGTAGCCTACGGCACCACCCCCGTTAGGAAGGTATCGGCGCAGTATTCGAGTCTAGTGAATGACTGACCTCTGACAGAAACTCATTCTTCCGGTATTCAATCGCGCCGTTGGTTCCTACCTGAGTTTACTGGAACCGCCTTTAACGAATAATTCCGAGCCCTGGCGAAGTCACAATATGGGACACCCCCGAAGGCAAGAACCGCAATATTTCCCCGCTCGAATCAAGATATGTTCGCTGCATAGTCTTAATCGCTTTTCGACAAGGACTACTGGTCCACAGCGGCAATAACGCTGGCTCCTAAAGGCAATACTGCATGATCCCCAAGTCTACTAATATTCACCAGTCATGAGTTCTCAAAACATGATCGTCGTTTTCCCGGAAATTAGTTGGCACCCCTTCAAGCGACAGGAACCTGTTGGCGGCCATGAAGGACCGCCCAAAGGCAGACAGCGGAAATGTACATCAACGGTCACCTATAGCGACAACCTTCTAAGCCATCGCATTCGCCGTTCGAATGATCAAAGTCCGCCTTCTTATCCACGACACACTTCAAGATAGATACTGCTGTTAACCGTCGCATTATATGAACACGACTGGGCCACCCAGATGGTC
Source organism: Glutamicibacter sp. 363 (assembly GCF_052379505.1). Taxonomy (NCBI): domain Bacteria; kingdom Bacillati; phylum Actinomycetota; class Actinomycetes; order Micrococcales; family Micrococcaceae; genus Glutamicibacter; species Glutamicibacter sp. 363. The sequence goes on from NZ_JBQSYR010000002.1 coordinate 116,644, forward strand.
AACGGCTCCCCTATCGTGCATCTATCAGTCATGGCCAAATTCGAGTAGTAAACGACTTGATCACTTATTGCGTCTCCCAGCTCTACGCATCCATGCTGAGCCAACCATCAGATTATCCCAAGTGCACCTTGAACGGCATAGAGTCTAGCTTGTTGCGGCTTGACCTACCCTCATGTGAGCTTGTTCAAGAGCATTCGATATGACATTCATGCTAGGCGTCGAAAATTGCTTCAATCAGAGGTGCAGCTACCGCCCTCGTGTATCCACGACTACGCGACCAACGAGCAGACTACTGACAGCTCCGAAGGTGAACACTTGAGGGTTTGCCTGCGCGAATCAAAACAACGGTTTCAACAGTACTGATTGAGAAGAGACTTCAGCCACAAGGAATCCTAGATCAAACAAGTTATATCGGACCGTTTTTTGGTTTAGCAAAGCCAATCACGGTTCAATGAGGTCAAGATTGGGTGGAGTCCGAATACTAAGTAGAGAACTGTCAGGCGCCGGAGTGTTCCGCTTTTCGGTATATGTGTTTTCACGGGTCACCACTGATCTGTTTCCTCGGCTGACAGGGGTGCATCATCCTCGGCTAATGATGCTGGCCTTCTAGGGGCCCGTGCGGCTCTGTGCAGCCCCTCAGAAGCCATGTACAGCCTAGTTTGGGCAACTCCTCCAGTCGCGGCAAGTTTGACCCGTTAGTGAGCGCGCAAGGGGCGACCAGAATGTCCGGCTCGCTGCACGTAGGTGGATAAGAAATAGCGGCGTCGGGTATGTTTCACGTGAAACATACCCGACGCCGCTAGAGCAAGAAGCTACTTCTTCAAATCCGGATCTAAGACTTCCATGATTCTATTCAGGTCCTCAACCGAGGCAAATTCGATGCTGACTTTACCTTTTTTGCTACCTAATTGGATCTTGACGCTTGTGTCCAAACGATCAGCCAGCGACGTGGCCAAAAAATCAAGTCGCTCGTTACGTTGGTTCTCTCGTGGTTTAACGGTCTTCTTAGCTGGCTTATCACCGCTAAGTGCTACCGCCTCCTCCGTAGCACGGACTGACAAACCTTCATTGACGATACGTTGTGCAAGCTGCTCAATAGCTTCACCATTGGATAAACCGAGTAGTGCACGTGCGTGCCCGGCTGATAATACGCCGGCGGCCACTCGTCGCTGCACTAGGGCTGGCAGCTTCATCAGCCGGATTGTGTTCGAAATCTGCGAGCGTGATCGCCCAATGCGATCCGAAAGTACTTCTTGAGTGCAATTGAATTCTTCAAGAAGCTGCTGGTAAGCCGCGGCCTCTTCAAGTGGGTTGAGCTGCGAACGGTGAAGATTCTCAAGAAGTGCATCACGAAGTAGGTCGGTATCCAGCGTATCTCGGACGATAGCCGGAATCGTAGACAGTCCTGCGGCCTGGGTCGCCCTCCAGCGACGCTCACCCATGACCAGTTCGTACGGTGCATCGTTGTCTTCGCGCGAGGGGCGAACAACAATTGGCTGGAGCAGGCCAATTTCCCGAATCGAATGGATGAGTTCATCCATATGTTCCTGGTCAAAATTTGTTCGGGGTTGCTTACGGTTCGGATGAATCTGGTCAACGCTGAGTTCAGCAAAACGAGCTCCCGGTACGTCTACCAAGCCATTTGCTGGCTCCTCCAGCACCGTTCCCCGATCGTTACTCTGCGGGACAGGTTCGGTCTTGCGCGGCGCGACAGTCGTGTTGAGTCCAGGCATTGCCGCCCGAGGCTTCTTCGCACTCTTTGCAGGTGCCGCCTTCGGCGCAGAGGAAGCCGACTTGCGTCCCGGCTCAAAGAACATGTCTACAGGACGAGCTGTCTTTGTCTTGCTCTGGTCGGAGGCAGGTGTCGATGTTTCACGTGAAACATCGTCTTTAATCTCTGTCACAGCCCCGGATGGCGAACTGGAAATCAGCGCACCAAGCCCTCTGCCTAAGCCACGCTTCTTGTCAGCCATATAGCGGCACTCCTTTTCATCCAAATTCTCAACCCACGACTAGTCTACTGTTTACGTGACTAACTAGGGGGATGTTGACAATTTTCCTTTTAGGGAGTCACGGGTCTATTGAAGACGTAGCTTCTATCCTAAAAACAACGAAAAACAAGTGAATTTCAGACCTTGTTATCTAGAATGATCTATCTTAGGATTTTACCGCTCGTTCGGCGATCTCTATGGCTGCCTCCATATAAGACAACGCGCCGGTAGAGCTCGGGTCGTAAGTAATTACGGTCTGCTGGTAACTCGGGGCTTCCGAGATGCGTACAGATCGAGGTATGACAGCACCGAGAACTTGCTCTGGGAAATGTTCCCGCACTTCGTTGGCTACCTGAGCCGCCAAATTGGTCCGGCCGTCATACATGGTGAGCAGTATCGTGGAAACAGTTAATTTTGAATTTAAGTGCTTTTGAATCATCTCTATATTCTTCAGAAGCTGGCTCAGACCCTCCAACGCGTAGTACTCACACTGAATTGGGATGAGCACTTCCCTGGCAGCCACAAATGCGTTGACAGTCAATAGACCCAAACTCGGTGGGCAGTCGATGAAGACGTAATCCAGACGAGGAAGTCCCTTGCGTTGACGAGTGCGAGCATAGTCATCCAATGCTCGCTGCAGTCGCTGCTCTCGGGCCACCAGAGAAACTAGTTCAATTTCAGCACCCGCGAGGTGAATAGTTGCCGGAGCCACTTCCAATGTGGGTAGGTCAGGGCAAGTCGCAATGACATCTGCCAAAGGAAGGTCATTGATAAGCACGTCGTAAATGCTATCGACTTCCGAGTGATGCTCAATGCCTAGTGCCGTCGATGCATTGCCCTGCGGGTCGATATCGATCACTAGAACGTTCAGTCCGCTCTTGGCCAAACCCGCCGCAAGGTTAACTGCCGTGGTCGTCTTGCCGACTCCACCCTTTTGGTTGGAGATAGTGAGGTATCGAGTCTTCGGCGGCGTCGGGACTTCGCGCTCCGAAATCGCTTCGCGGCGCCTGTGTTCATTGGCCAGCTGACTAGCTAACGGCGAAGAAGAATCATTAAAGTCAAAAACGTTGCTCGACGAACCTTTAGCCTTGGACAAAGGTGAAACTCCTCCTCGTGAAATGATGCGTCCAAAATCCATGAACCCACCGACGATGTTTCACGTGAAACACGCTAAAACAAACGTCTTAGTATGCGTTCAATCTGAATTTCGAAAGATACTCAGGTCTTGGGTTATTCCGCATCTAAAGCTACTTAAAGACTAACGCCTAAGTATTAACCAACCTTGATTTGAACCACCGTGGTGACTTCTTCCAGCATGTCTTCACCGACAGTTACTACCTTGGTTTCGGTACCACCAAGCTTGCGAATAACCTTCTGCGCCTTATCAATTTCTTCTGCGGCAGAACGTCCCTTGATGGCGATAAGGTCACCCTGACCGTGCAGCAATGGGATGGTCAGGCCTGCAAGGTTACTCAACGCCGAGACCGCTCGTGCAGTCACATAACGGGCATTGATGGTCTCAGTCATCTGCTCGGCGCGTCCACGCATCACGGTCACATTGTCCAGACCGAGGTCGTCGATCACTTCTGTAAGCCAGATGCAACGGCGCTCTAAGGGTTCAATCAGCGTCAGCTTGAGATCCGGACGTGCGATGGCCAAGCACAGGCCAGGCAGGCCCGCACCGCTGCCTACATCGGCTACTTCAGCATCGCGCTCCATCAACGACTCGATCACGGCACAGTTGAGCACGTGGCGGGACCACAGACGAGGGACTTCACGCGGGCCAAGCAGCCCTCGTTCAATGCCTGACGTAGCTAGGTGCGCTACGTAGCGCTTAGCAAGATCCAGTCGGTCGCCGAAAATCTTCTCGGCAGCTACGGTCTCCGCTGCTGTAAGGCTGAGGTCCTCAGTCATTGCATAGTTCCTTTGAACGATTGAAAACGCGCGGTGCGAATTACTTAGTTATCCAACGTCGATACAACGATGTGCCGACGGGTGGATTCACCTTCGGATTCCGAATGTAGTCCTGCATCCGCAATGACATCGTGAACAAGCTTGCGTTCGTACGCGCTCATCGGATCGAGGTGTACTGGCTGTCCCGAATTTCGTGCTTCGGCGATGGCCTGCGTGGCAAGCTGCTGCAGTTCTTCGGCACGGTTTGAGCGGTAGCCGGCGATGTCCAAGACTAGGCGTGAACGCTCGCCAGTGGCATTGAGAGCAGCCAGGCGGGTTAGTTCCTGCAGTGCATCGAGTACCTCACCGTCCTTGCCTACGAGGCTGTTCAGATCGGTGGTAGCTTCGTCAGCAACGATGGAAATGTACGTTCGTCCGCCACGGATTTCGATGTCGATGTCGCCATCGAGATCGGCGATATCCAACAGTTCCTCTAGGTAGTCCGCGGCAACATCGCCTTCGTCGACTACCTCTTCATTTTGCTCGACCTGATCGGTCAGCTCAGTTACTTCGGTGTTCTCAGTTGCAGTCATGACTACTTCTTCCGGCGATTCTTACGCTTTGGCTGCTCGCGCTGGCCCTTAGGTTCTTCGATCGCTGGGGTCTCGGACTCATCCAGCTTCTTCTGTCCCACAGGAGGCAAACCCTTGGCAGCGCGACGAGCGTTAAGTTCGCGTTCTGCTTCAGAGCCTGGAGTTGGGTTGTTGCGAATGACCCAGAACTGCTGTCCCAAGGTCCAAAGGTTCGATGCGGTCCAGTAGATCAGCACGCCAATTGGGAAGTTAATACCACCGATGCCGAAGACCAGAGGCAAGATGTACAGCATCATCTTCTGCTGCTGCATGAACGGGCCCTGCAGGGCTTCCTGGCTCATGTTCTTGGTCATCAGCTGGCGCTGGGTGAAGAACTGCGAGGCGGTCATCGCGAGGATCATGATGACAGCAACGATGATTACTGCCCAGTTGATGGCACCGGAGTTGATGGTGCCCAAGAAGGTCTCGGAAAGCGGCGCCCCGAGGATCGAGGACTGGTCGAAGCTGCGGATGTGATCTGCGGACAAGGCACCGATTGAACGGCCGTCATCGCTGGCACGGGAAGCTTCGTTAAGCACGCGGAAGAGTGCGAAGAAGAATGGCATCTGCACGAGCAGAGGCAGGCAGGAAGACAGTGGGTTGGTCTTGTGCTTCTTGAACAGCGCCTGCTGTTCTTGCACCATGGCCTGACGCGACATCTGGTCGGTCTTGCCCTTGTATTTCGCCTGGAGCTTGCGCAGGTCGGGCTGCAGCGCCTGCATCGCACGCTGGCTCTTGATCTGCTTGACGAAGACCGGAATCAGCAATGTACGGATGAGCAGAACCAGGAAGATGATGGACAAGGTCCAGGTCACTCCCGAGCCCCCGTCCATACCCATGATGGTGAACAGTTCGTGGAAGGCCCACAGGACCCACGACACGGAATACGTGAACGGAGTCAATATGGTGTCTAGAAAGTTCATTAGCGGTCAAGCTCCTTGTGGCCGCTATCCGCGGCGTCTTCATCGTCGGGAATCACAGGATGATTCAGAACTATGATCCTCGGCAGTTTACCTTCAGGCCAAATCCGTGGACCCTCCGGAACGTGGTCTACGCCTCCGTGGGAAAATGGATTGCACCTGAGAACCCGCCAGGCAGTCAAAACGATGCCTTTGACGGCACCATGCTGAGTCACCGCTTCGAGCCCATAGGCAGAACAGCTAGGAAAGTATCGGCATACATCGCCATAAATTGGCGAGATGATCTTTCGGTAGAACTTAAGAAACCCGATAAGAAGATTGCGTGGAATATCAATGATGAACCACACCGGTCCGGTTCGGAAAGCTAAGTCCTTACGCATCAGCGGACCTCTGTTTTACGAAGCACGGATGCGAAAGCAGTGTTAACCTGCGTTCGCAGCTCGTCCCAGGAGAGCTCGGCGGCTCCAGGAAGGGCACGAACGACGATATCCAGGTTTCCATCCACGCGCCTAAGCTCGTGGGCAACTTCGCGCATGCGACGTTTCGCCAGGTTCCGCTTAACCGCAATTCCCACTGCCTTGGAGACAATAAATCCAAACCGGTCCCCCACGACCCCTTCGGGGCGAGGGCGTGCATATAGCACGACGTTCCGGCGTCCGCTTCGGGCGCCGGAACGTACAGTGACTGTAAGGTCTTGCGCTAAGCGCAATCGCTGATTCTTTGGCAACATTTTTGGCCTAGACGGATCTAGTTAAGTCCATCAGAACTATGCAGCCAAAAGCTGATCCACAAATTTATGCGGAAAGCTCGGTGCGGCTCTTGCCGCGACGAGCCGAAAGGATTGCGCGACCCGCACGGGTACGCATACGAAGACGGAAACCGTGCTTCTTAGCACGACGACGGTTGTTTGGCTGAAAAGTCCGCTTGCTCACGGTGACACTCCAAGAAATTTAAGTGATGCGCCGTACCCGCTACTAGCTAGCTGGATAACAACAGGCTGACGCTCGTTCTTTATAAAATGCGTGATTTCGCGGGCTCTTCTAAAAACTGAGCAGGTCACAAAACGCACACATAGGACTGAATAACGATAGGAAAATTCGAGCCGTAGGTCAAATTGGCGCGCGGTAACAGCGTCCCTGTGAATATCAGAGCGTTACCTGTGAATAATCTACCCCAAACTTGTGGATTACGACAGCTTTCAACAAAAGGCAACTCACATTTTGGCAGGAAAAACCACGTCAAGGCGTCCCTGAAAAGCCTAGATTTCAAGGGAAAAGACGTTTTCCACAGCCAAACTGCTAACTTTTTCCACCGGACTGTGCATAACCATGTGGATAGTGGATAGAATCAATGGTGATGGCATCGCCAAAATGGCGAAAATAAAGCCCGAAATCGGGTTTTGTGTGATCAACATTGCATTAAATGATGGAAGTGGGACGCCCTTAGTGAGTAGCGACGAGACCAATAGTATTGGGAGCTCCTGGCGCCAAGTCATTCGCAAGATTGAAGACGACGATCGGGTCAAGGCCCGCCACCGTCCGTTTGTGTCCTTAGCCAAGCCCCAGGGTCTCATCGGAAGCACCCTTCTTGTTGCAGTGCCAAACGACCTCACCCGCGACATTCTGCAGACTCAACTGCGCGAGCCGCTGGATCAAGCACTGCGCGAAGTCTTCCAGGACGATATTCGTTGCGCGGTAAGCGTCGACCTGTCTTTGGCCGAAGACGTCGAACAACCGGTCGAAGAAAAACCAGCACCTGTTTCCACACCCGCCCCGGTTCCGGAGACTCCCGGCCCACGTCCACAGCCGGCGCCCCAGCCAACGCCCCCTTCGAATTCCCAAGAGTTCGGTCGCCTGAATCCGAAGTACATATTCGATACCTTCGTGATCGGCTCATCGAACCGCTTTGCGCATGCGGCCGCCGTTGCCGTTGCCGAAGCTCCTGCAAAGGCCTACAACCCGCTATTCATCTATGGCGATTCTGGCTTGGGCAAGACGCACCTACTTCATGCGATTGGGCACTACGCGCGTCACCTCTACAAGGGCATTCGTGTTCGCTACGTGAATTCCGAAGAATTCACCAACGATTTCATCAACTCCATCCGTGATGACGAGGGCGCCAGTTTCAAACAGACCTACCGCAATGTCGACATTCTGCTGATTGACGATATTCAGTTCTTGGCAAATAAGGACGCGACGCAAGAAGAGTTCTTCCACACCTTCAATGCCCTGCACAATCACAATAAACAGGTAGTGATCACCTCCGACTTGCCACCTAAGCAGCTCCAGGGCTTTGAAGATCGAATGCGTTCACGCTTCGAATGGGGTTTGCTTACCGATATCCAGCCGCCTGAACTGGAAACTCGAATTGCGATCTTGCGCAAGAAGGCGGATGCCGAGAACCTATCTGCCCCGGGCGACGTAATGGAATACATCGCTTCACGCATCTCTACTAATATTCGTGAGCTCGAGGGTGCCCTCATTCGAGTGACGGCCTTCGCCTCATTGAATAACCAGCAAGTAGACCTTGCCCTGGCCGAAACCGTTCTGAAGGATTTGATCAGCGCCGATGGTGCCCAGGAGATCACGCCCTCAACCATCATCAAGCAGACCGCCGAATACTTCGGCTTGAGCATTGATGAGCTGAACAGCAAATCACGTACTCGAACGCTGGTCACTGCACGTCAGATCGCTATGTACCTGCTGCGGGAGTTGACCGACATGTCTCTGCCAAAGATCGGTGCCGAACTCGGCGGACGTGACCATACCACCGTGATCCACGCGGATCGCAAGATACGTGAACTGATGGCCGAACGTCGTGCGATCTTCAACCAGGTGACGGAGCTGACAAACCGCATCAAACAAAGCCAGCGCGAGCACTAATTCACGAAAATCACAGCTGTGGATAAGGCTGTGGAGTACTTGGAGACAACCTGCGCATAACAAGCCCCTCGAGTGTGGACTGCGAAAAGAGTGGCACTGAGTTTCAACAGGGTGCTGGAACTGAGTGTCACTCCCAGTCACAGATTGTTCACATGCACAATTGGTTCAATCTATGGGATCGAGACGGTTATCCACAGTATCCACAGGGGTTATTAACACTACTTCCTTTAAACACTTATTCATCCAAATAACGAGTCCTCTCCCCGTACACCCGTTTTGAACGATTTTTTGTTCATAAGTTCGCTGCACTGCACACCCCGGAACCTTCTATGAAGCTTCACGGGGAAAGTCGTGGCAAGATTAAGTGGAGATATCGTGTAGCTACCTGCTCTATGCTTAAGAACTTGGCGGGAAACAAGCTTCTTGGCCTGACTTAAGACTTATGGGTTCCGAAAGGCGGATTTTTCGTGAAGTTCAGCGTTGAAAAGGATGTATTGGCAGACGCCGTTTCTTGGACCGCAAGGTCTCTAGCGCAGCGTCCACCATCTCCAGTGCTTGCTGGCATTTTGATCACTACCCATGAGGGCATCGTCCGCCTTGAGGGTTTTGATTACGAGATCTCCTCCCATATTGAAATACCTGCCGACATAGCCGAACAGGGTGAAGTGCTGGTTTCTGGCAAGCTTCTTGCGGAAATTACCCGCTCTTTGCCGAATTCAACTGTGACCCTGGAAACCGATGGCACGAAGATTACGGTCTCCTGTGGACGTTCTCGTTTCCATTTGGCAACCATGCCCGTGGATGAATACCCGACGCTTCCTGCACTTCCAGAAGTTGCGGGAACCATTAATGGACAAGCCTTCTCCGAAGCCGTATCGCAGGTCATCGTTGCTGCGTCCAAAGACGATACTCTTCCGGTTCTCACCGGCATCAAGGTAGAAATCGTAAACGATCTCATTACCTTCCTGGCTACCGACCGTTACCGCTTGGCGATGCGCGAACTGAACTGGTCCCCTAACCAGCCAGAAGTTTCTACCTCATTCTTGATCAAGGCGAAAACCTTGAGTGAAGTCGCGAAAACGCTTTCGAGCGCCGGTGATTTGAAGCTGGCTATCAGCCCCAACGGCGAAATGATTGGTTTCGAAAGCGCCAATCGCCGAACCACATCGCTGCTGATCAATGGTGACTACCCAAAGATTCGTTCGCTGTTTCCGGACAACACCCCCATCCATGCGACCGTTCGTACCAGCGATCTCATCGAAGCAGTACGCCGAGTCTCGGTGGTTGCCGAACGCAATACCCCGGTTCGCATGGCTTTCACCGACGGTCAGCTGACCCTGGATGCGGGAACCGGCGAAGATGCCCAGGCCGAAGAGGCAATCGTTGCTTCGCTTCGGGGTGAAGACATCACCGTGGCGTTCAACCCCACGTTCCTGAGCGAGGGCCTAGGCTCCTTCAACACCGACTACGTGCGCTTCTCCTTCACCAGCGCACCTAAACCTGCGATGATCACCGGTCAGAAGCAGATCGACGAAGACGATCAGGACCAGTACCGGTACCTGGTCATGCCCGTTCGATTGCCAAACTCGAACTAGCAACAACCTCGCGGTGGATGGCCTGGCCATCCACCGCTCCGCAGATTCCAGGACTCTCGGTGTATATCTCGCAGCTTTCCCTCACGAGCTTTCGCTCGTACGTGCAGGCCGACGTGCAACTTGCCCCGGGCATTAATGTGCTGGTCGGCCCCAACGGTGTGGGCAAAACTAACATTGTTGAGGCCATCGGCTATCTAGCGAATCTTTCCTCGCACCGGGTCAGCAACGATGCCCCGTTAATTCAATTCGGTTCCGAACGCGCACTGATCCGCGGAACCTTGCATCGCGGTTCCCAGACCTCCTCGCTCGAGGTGGAAATTACCAGCGGCAAGATCAACCGTGCCCGGATCAATCGGGCTAATCCGGTGCGAGCACGTGAAATTCTCGGACTCGTTCGAACGGTCCTCTTTGCTCCTGAGGACCTTGCCCTGATCAAGGGCGATCCCTCAAACCGTCGCCGCTTTCTGGACGAGATGCTCATCTCCCTGCGGCCCATCGAAGCCGGCACCAAAAACGACTACGAGCGAATCGTGAAGCAACGCAATGCGTTGCTGAAGTCGATCCGCGGGAAATCCAAGTTGAATTCCTCGCAGGAAAGTACCCTGCAGGCTTGGGACATGCAGCTTGCGAACTGCGGGGCACGCCTCATCCGTGGACGGCTGAATGTCTTGGCGCTTTTGCGTCCATACATGGAAGCCGCCTATGCGGATCTCGCCGATGGCAAGAAGCACGCCGGTGCAATCTATCGCTCCTCGCTCGAGGGAGAGACCGATGAGAATTCTCTTCCCGTCAACGATCTTGAGGGAATGGGCCAGGACGAGATTCGGGAATTATTGCTAAATTCCATCGAAGCAAACCGATCACGCGAATTGGATCGCGGAATTTCTCTCTTCGGCCCACATCGGGACGATCTGACGTTGACCTTGGGTGCGACCCCGGCGAAGGGCTATGCCTCACATGGAGAAACCTGGTCGTTTGCGCTCGCTTTGCGTTTGGCTGCCTACCGGGTCTTTGGCGATGACGATCCTCGAACCGGCTCGGGTCCGATCCTGATCCTCGATGATGTCTTTGCGGAGTTGGATGCGACTCGACGGGACAGGCTGGCTCATATTGTGTCCGGGGCCGAACAAGTTCTTGTCACGGCCGCGGTTGCAGCCGATGTCCCTGAAGCCTTGAAAGGGCATTTTTTCCAAGTCAGCCCCGGCCGGGTCAGCGATGTCTGAGGAAGAGCTCGACTCGGCTAAAGCGCTGCTCAATCGAATGCGCAAGCTTGCCGTGGAACGCGGAGAAGCGAGAATCGATGCGGCCCGAATGGAACGGGTGAAGAAACGGCAGACGGCTCGTCGCGGATTTGCCGCTCCCAAGGGCGCCGCAAGCGTGGGATCTGCCCGGGACCCGCATGCCATCGGCGAAATCGTCAACAGAATGTCCAAATCCCGTGGCTGGAATACGCAAGTTGCCGTCGGTTCGGTTCTTGGCCGGTGGGCAGAACTTGTCGGAGAAAACGTTGCGGCGCACTGCAAACCTGAATCCTTTGAAGATACGGTGGTCGTCGTGCGCTGCGACTCAACCTCTTGGGCCACTCAGTTACGCCTACTCAGCCACCAAATTTTGAAGAAAATCGATGCCGAACTCGGCCCAGGGATCGTGACCGTCATCAAGGTTCTGGGCCCCAATGCCCCGTCGTGGCGGCACGGAATGCGTTCGGTCGCCGGGCGTGGACCACGGGACACCTACGGATAAAAATGCTGGCACGGCATATGGCGCTCTAACGGACCCGGTGGCTGGCTCCCCCCTCACCGGATCGCCCTCAACGGCTCAGAGAGATGATTCTGTGGCTGCCACAGCCGATTTGAGCTTCAGGATCCCTATATATTTTGCCAAACGCGGTAGAATTAGCGGTAGTGAATGCGCGTTGTGCAGGTACGCCCTGCGCTCGTAGCACCCGACCATGATTTCTTGATACGCACCTCACTCAGGAGCGGCAGGGAATCGCGCGCCAAATTCGAGGAGTTCGTAGCACAAGTGTCTACCGAAAACGCTTCACCGCAGGAACCGGCCGAAAGCCAAGTACCCGCGGAATCGATGACTTCCAAAGTCGAACACACATATGGCGCCCAGGACATTACCGTCCTCGAAGGACTCGAAGCGGTACGCAAACGTCCGGGCATGTACATCGGTTCCACCGGTCCACGAGGCCTGCACCACCTGGTGTACGAGGTTGTCGATAACTCCGTCGATGAGGCATTGGCAGGCTACTGCGACACCATCGACATCACCTTGCAGGACGATGGTGGTGTCCGTGTCGAGGACAATGGACGTGGCATTCCCACCGACATGCACCCAACCGAAGGGAAACCTGCCGTAGAGGTCGTCATGACGATCCTGCACGCCGGCGGTAAATTCGGCGGAGGCAGCTACGCGGTTTCCGGCGGTTTGCACGGTGTGGGCATTTCCGTGGTCAACGCCCTCTCCCGCCGCGTCGATACAGTGGTGCGCCAGAAGGGCCATGCCTGGCGGATTTCCTTTGCCAACGGCGGGGTCACCACCCTGCCGCTGACCAAGGGCGAAGAAACCGACGTCACCGGCACCACCCAGACGTTCTACCCGGACCCGGAAATCTTCGAAACCGTGGAGTTCGACTTCGAAACCCTGCGTGCCCGCTTCCAGCAGATGGCGTTCCTGAATAAGGGACTGCGTATCCGCCTGACCGATGAACGCGTCGTCGAAGAGGTCGAAGCCGAGGTCGAGGAAGAGCGGGAGAACCAGGTCGTCAAGCCCCGCGTGGTCGACTACCTGTACAAGGACGGCCTGCTGGACTACGTCAAGCACCTGAATTCCGCCAAGAAGGTCGAGCTGGTGCACGAGGAGGTCATCGCCTTCGAGGCCGAAGACACTGCCCGCGGCATCAGCGTTGAAATCGCCATGCAGTGGACCAGCGCCTACTCGGAATCGGTGCATACCTACGCGAACACCATCAACACCCATGAGGGCGGTACCCACGAGGAGGGCTTCCGCGCGGCGCTGACTGGGCTGCTCAACCGCTACGCGCGTGAGAACAAGATCCTGCGCGAGAAGGACGACAACCTCTCCGGGGATGATGCCCGCGAAGGGTTGACGGCGGTGCTTTCGGTGAAGCTTTCCGAACCGCAGTTCGAAGGCCAGACGAAAACCAAGCTGGGCAACTCGATGGCCCGCGGCTTCGTCCATGGTGTGGTCAACGACGAACTGGGCGACTGGTTCGAGCGCAACCCGAATGTGGCCCGCGACATCATCCGCAAGGCCCAGCTCGCCTCCCAGGCGCGCATGGCAGCCCGCAAGGCACGCGATAATGCGCGCCGCAAGTCGCCGATGGAATCCTTCGGCATGCCCGGCAAGCTCTCGGACTGCTCCTCGAAGAACCCCGCCGAGTGCGAGGTGTTCATCGTCGAGGGTGACTCCGCAGGCGGCTCGGCCAAACGCGGACGCGACCCGCACACCCAGGCCATCCTGCCGCTGCGCGGCAAGATCCTGAACGTCGAGCGTGCCCGACTGGACCGTGCGCTGGGCAACGCCGAGGTGCAGGCGATGATCACCGCCTTCGGCACCGGCATCGGCGAAGAATTCGACATGGCCAAGCTGCGCTATCACAAGATCGTGCTGATGGCCGACGCCGACGTCGACGGCCAGCACATCACCACGCTGCTGCTGACGCTGATCTTCCGCTTCATGCGTCCGCTGATTGAACACGGCTACGTGTACCTGGCCAGCCCGCCGCTGTACCGCATCAAGTGGACCAACGCGGCCCACGAGTACGTCTTCACGGACCGCGAACGCGATGATGCCCTGGTCAAGGGCGCCGCCGCGAATAAGCGCATCCCGAAGGAAAACGGCATCCAGCGCTACAAGGGCCTGGGCGAGATGGACTACTCGGAGCTGTGGGACACCACCATGGACCCGGCCCATCGTGTTCTGCGCCAGGTGGCCATGGATGACGCGGCCGCCGCGGATGAGGTCTTCTCCGTGCTGATGGGCGAGGACGTAGAGTCCCGCCGCAACTTCATTCAGCAGAACGCCAAGGACGTGCGCTTCCTGGATATCTAACTCGCGCTCCGCGCAGCGAAACGATAACCAGTAACGAATTTTGACTTGTAAAGGGATGAAATGAGCGACGAGCAAACCCCGGGGAACGAACCGTTGGACGGGGAAATCGTGCCCGCACTTGAGGGCCACGACAAGATCGACCAGATCGATCTGCAGACCGAAATGCAGCGGTCCTACCTCGACTACGCGATGGCCGTGATCGTGGGCCGCGCGCTGCCCGACGTGCGCGATGGGCTGAAGCCGGTGCACCGCCGCGTGCTGTACGCAATGTACGACGGCGGCTACCGCCCGGACCGTTCATACAATAAGTGCGCCCGCGTGGTCGGCGAGGTCATGGGCCAGTACCACCCGCACGGCGACACCGCGATCTACGATGCGCTGGTCCGGCTGATCCAGGACTGGGTGATGCGCTATCCGCTGGCTCTGGGCCAGGGCAACTTCGGCTCTCCGGGCAACGATGGCGCCGCCGCCCAGCGTTACACGGAAACCAAGATGGCCCCGCTGGCCATGGAAATGGTCCGCGACATCAACGAAGACACCGTTGATTTCCAGGACAACTATGACGGCAAGAACCAGGAACCATCGGTGCTGCCGGCACGGTTCCCGAACCTCTTGGTCAACGGTTCCTCGGGCATTGCGGTCGGCATGGCCACCAACATTCCGCCGCATAACCTGCGCGAGGTCGCCGAGGGCGTGCAGTGGTACCTGCAGAATCCCGACGTTTCCCGCGAAGAGCTGCTTGCCGCGCTGATGCAGCGGGTCAAGGGCCCGGACTTCCCTTCCGGCGCGATGATCTTGGGCACCAAGGGCATCTCGGATGCCTACCGCACCGGCCGTGGCTCGATCACCATGCGTGCAGTGGTCAACGTCGAGGAAATCCAGGGACGCGCCTGTCTGGTGGTCACCGAACTGCCGTATATGGCGAACCCGGATAACCTCGCGGTGAAGATCGCCGAGCTGGTCCGCGACGGAAAGATCGCCGGCATCGCCGATATGCGCGACGAGACCTCGGGCCGTACCGGCCAGCGCCTGGTGATCGTGCTCAAGCGCGACGCCGTGGCCAAGGTGGTGCTGAACAACCTCTACAAGCACACCGAGCTGCAGTCGAACTTCTCCGCGAATATGCTCGCGATCGTCGACGGGGTGCCGCGCACCCTGCCGCTGGATGGCTTCATCCGCCACTGGGTGACCCACCAGATCGAAGTGATCGTGCGCCGCACCAAGTACCGGCTGAAGAAGGCCGAAGAAGAGGCCCACATCCTGCGCGGCCTGCTCAAGGCCTTGGACGCCTTGGACGAGGTGATCGCGTTGATCCGCCGCTCTTCCACCACCGAAGCGGCCCGCGACGGACTGATGGAACTGCTGGACATCGACGAGGCGCAGTCCCGTGCCATCCTCGACATGCAGCTGCGCCGGCTGGCCGCCCTGGAACGCCAGAAGATCCAGGATCGCCACGCCGAGCTGGAAACGATGATCACCGAATTCAAGGAAATCATCGGCGATCCGCAGCGCCAGCGCACCATCGTCTCAGAAGAACTTGCCGAGATCGTGGACAAGCACGGCGACGACCGCCGCACCAAGGTGCTCATGGGCTTCGACGGCGATATGAACGTCGAGGACCTGATTCCCGAAGAGGAAATGGTGGTCACCATCACCCGCGGCGGCTATGTGAAGCGCACCCGTATCGACAACTACCGTTCGCAGCAGCGCGGCGGCAAGGGCATCAAGGGCGCCAACTTGCGCGGGGATGATGTGGTGGAGCACTTCTTCGTCACCTCCACGCACAACTACCTGCTGTTCTTCACCAACCATGGCCGGGTGTACCGCACCAAGTGCTATGAATTGGCCGAAGCAGGACGTGACGCGAAGGGCCAGCACGTAGCCAACGTGATGGCCTTCCAGCCCGATGAGCACATCGCCCAGGTGCTGGATCTGCGTACCTACCAGGATGCCGAGTACCTGATGCTCGCCACCCGCAACGGCCTGGTGAAGAAGACCCGGCTGGAGGATTACGACACCAACCGCACCGCCGGGGTGATCGCCATCAACCTGCGCGAAGATGACGAATTGGTCTCCGCTCAGCTCGTTAGCGAATCAGATGACGTGATGCTCGTCTCACGCAAGGGCCAGTCGGTGCGCTTCACCGCGAACGATACGGCGCTGCGTCCGATGGGCCGCGCCACCTCCGGGGTGACCGGAATGAAGTTCCGCGAGCACGACGAACTGCTCGCCGCCGAGGTGGTCCGCGCGGACTCCTTCGTCTTCACCGTCACCAACGAGGGCTATGCGAAGCGCACCACGGTCGAAGAATATCGTGTGCAATCACGCGGTGGTTTGGGCATTAAGGTCGCCAAACTCAACGAGGAACGCGGCGAATTGGTCGGTGCGTTGATCGTTGACAACAGCGATGAGGTGCTCGTGGTGATGGCCTCGGGCAAGGTCGTCCGTTCGGCAGTTTCGCAGGTCCCTTCCAAGGGCCGCGACACCATGGGCGTGATCTTTGCGAAGCCCGATAAGAAGGACCATATTATTGCGGTTGCCAAGAACTCTGAGACGGAGCTCGAAGAGAACTTGGAGGAAGATGCCGTAACGTTGAATTCAGAAAACATGACAGATGAGTCATCTGCTGTGCCTGAAATCGCTTCGGACGCACAGAGCGATGACACCGATAACGGAGGTAACGCATGAGCACGCCCTCGACGCCTCGCCCAAGTGGCAGCGCCCCGAAGAGCGCAGCGCCGCGACCTACCCAGGTAAAGCGCCCAGCGCCAACCTCGAATGGCAACCGGCCGACCGGCGCCCGACCGGCGCCGACCGGACAGCAGCGCCCAGCTTCCGGAGCACCGCGTCCAGCCGCCGGGGCACCGCGTCCGGGAACCGGCCAGCAGCGCCCAACCCAGTCGCAGGAGCGCCTCGTCCGCCCGGCACCGAAGGCGAAGGTGCGCAAGGCGCGACTGCTAGCTTCGAAGGTTGAACCGTTCTCGGTACTCAAACTTGCCTTCCTGCTTTCGGTAGCTTTCGGTGTGATCACCGTGGTGGCATCCGTTGCTATCTGGGCACTGCTGGATTTGACCGGAACCTTCGATTCCTTCAACCAGCTGATGCGTGACGCAATCGGCGCCGAGGGAACCTTCGACCTGCGAGATGTCGTCTCGCTGGGCCAGGTGGCCTCGTACGCAACGATCATCGCGGTGATCAATGTTGTGGTGATCTCCGTGCTCTCGATGCTCGGAGCGGTGTTGTACAACATTGCTTCCTCGCTCGTTGGCGGCGTCGGAGTCACCCTCACCGACGACTAAGAACGTGCTAGTCGAGCCCGGGATTGATGCTGTGATGCATGACACCCGGGCTCGATTTGTATCTTCATGCAAACCCCGGTAAAGTTTTATTTCGTTCCGAAGGGAATGAAAAAGGTAAGGGCGTATAGCTCAGGCGGTTAGAGCGCTTCGCTGATAACGAAGAGGTCCCTGGTTCAAGTCCAGGTACGCCCACCGAATCCTTACCGACGAGAAAGAGGGTAGAATGAAAAAGCTCCTGATTCTCGGGACGATTGCGGCTGCTGCGGTAGTCCTAATCAAGAAGGTCAAGGATTCTTCGGAAATCAAGGAAACCTGGCAACAGGTTACCGACAAGGTTTCCTAACGCTTTTCGGGGCCTTAGCTCAGTTGGTAGAGCGCCTGCTTTGCAAGCAGGATGTCAGGAGTTCGAATCTCCTAGGCTCCACAGGTTAGATTGGCGGAAAGCGATCAGCTTTCCGCCAATTCTTTTCCATAGACGAGGTGTGGATTCCTCGGAAAGTGAAAATCTTTCGATAACAGAATACGGGGCCTTAGCTCAGTTGGTAGAGCGCCTGCTTTGCAAGCAGGATGTCAGGAGTTCGAATCTCCTAGGCTCCACAGCATGAAAAGGGCGGAAAGCGATCAGCTTTCCGCCCTTTTTCTTTACCCAAGAGCCACGAAACAATCAATTCGACTACTGGCTGACGCGGGCACGCATCACATTCTTGTAATGGCCCAGCAACTGTTCACCGATACTGAACCACGTGCGCTCTTGCACGCTCAGATAGGCGGTTCGAGCAAATGCCAGCCGCTTGGCATCATCGTAAATCAGGTCGCTCACCCGGGCGCGAAGCTCATTGAGATCTCCCGGGGCGTAAAGCCACCCTGTGCGCGAGGAATCCACTAAATCCAGTGGCCCTCCCCTGCCCACCGCTACGACCGGCACAGCGCAAGCCATGGCTTCTTGGATGGTTTGGCAGAAAGTTTCCGAGGCGCCCGGATGAACGAACACATCAAAGGATGCAATGACTTCCGCTAAACGGGTACCCGAGAGGAAGCCGGTGAAGTGGGCATCGGGCAACGCGTTGCGTAGTTCGTCTTCCAAAGGCCCGGAACCAACCACCACGATTCGGGTGTTCGGCAGCGAATTGAGCACTCGAAGATCTGCCACCTGCTTCTCTGCGGCCAGGCGACCCACATAGCCAATGATGCGTTCACCATTGGGTGCGATAGCCGTACGGAACTTAATATCGCGACGCTCTGGTGTGAACTGAACGGTGTCTACTCCCCTGCGCCCCCACGCGAGCCGTGTGACGCCCAGAGATTCGAGCTGACGCCGAGAAAAGGAACTTGGCACCAGCGTGAGGTCCGCGGCCGTGTGAATGGCTCTGACGTGTTCCCAGAGCCTCTCGGTGAGCCATGGCATCTTATAACGAGCCGCGTAGGTCGGCACTTCAGTTTGATACATCGCCAGCGTCGGGATATCCAATTCCTGCGCGGCGCGCAAGGCACGCCAGCCCAGGAGGAAAGGACTTGCCAGGTGAACTACGTTGGGAGCTTCCTTGGCC
The DNA here is from genome assembly GCF_052379505.1 of Glutamicibacter sp. 363. NCBI lineage: Bacteria > Bacillati > Actinomycetota > Actinomycetes > Micrococcales > Micrococcaceae > Glutamicibacter > Glutamicibacter sp. 363. The sequence continues at coordinate 135,486 of NZ_JBQSYR010000002.1, forward strand.
AGAATTTTTTTGAGCCGGCCTGAGCCTCCGGCGGCTAAGCGCACTTCTGGATATCTGACCATGGCTACTGAAGGGACGGTGATTACCGGAAATCCCTTGTACGTCCGTGGCACGCTATGGCCCTTGAGCTCACCGGACAGTGAGCCCGCCGGGGTGATAACCACCGCGCTATGGCCGGTGAGGGCCAAATGATCGAGGGTCCTTAGGACCGAGTTGGTGACCCCATTGACGTGGGGCAGGAACGATTCAGCAACGATAGCAACCTTCACATCTCCATACTGCGGTTTCGGGGTAACGCCGAGCTTAACGTGCCCTACAGCGTTCATTAACTTCTAGCATCGGCCAATCGCCAGGTAGTCATATCCCACGAAAATTATCGAAGGCGACTCTACCTAGGCGGCCGCCGAACATGGTTCATGGCGGTGAACAGAAAGTAGATCGGGACCTTCGACTCGGAGTCTTGCGTTTCCCGGTACTCATTCGGCCGGGCGGCGCGAGCGGACATATTTCCCCCGGACCTTCCTGGCTTCGCAAGGGTTGTGGAATCTCCGCCTCCGGAGATGCCATTGCGCGGTTGGACGGGTCCCGAGGACCGGAACCGGATTCGCGTTGGCAGCGAGACCGGTTCTAGTGGGCTATGGGCCCGGAGCAATTACCTCGAGCGGTGTTTTCCATCATGCCGGCGGGAACTGTCGTTAGGATCGTGCCGATCCCGGTGACCTTCCGCTTGCCGTCGATTTCAGTTTCCGCCATTGCCTTTGCCGCCACGATTATGGCCGCCCGAAGTGCTGCCCTATCAGTGAGGCTGGGGCATTGGTCCTGTTCGCGGTGTATATGCCCAGCCGCTTGGGGCTGGCCGGTGGCAACGAGATCGCTAAATTTCCAATGGGTCCCGAAGCAGTCCCTCGCGCGATCGGCGTGGAAAGTGGCATGCAGAATTTTCGGATTGGCAGCTGTTTGACCAGTCAGAGTTTCTCCGCCGAAGCCGGCCATTCCTGTGCCGTGTTTGTGCCGCAAGAGGGATGGGCGAATCGATTTATTAGAGCTTGAGTTGGGTGTATGCATAAATGCGTATATATAAATACGAATCTTGGCGGGCTGACTCCGGGCTCGGCTCAAGGCAGTGATCCTGAACTTGTAAGCTTAGCCGGGTGACGTTCTTATTGGCCGCGGTGGGAATACTCGGCATTTCAGCATCTGGCCCCATCATCGCGGCATTTCCCAGCGTCCCGGTGATGTCCATGGCCTTCTGGCGCAATGCGGCAGCGGCCCTCATTCTTGCCGCACCTTCCATCAGGAAGAATCCTCGGGCGTACCTGCAATTCACTCGCCGCGAATGGTTTTATCTTCTCGTGGCCGGCGGCGCGCTTGCCCTGCACTTTGTGTGTTTCATGTTTGCCGTCCGAATGACCAGCGTCGCAGCGGCAACCGCCCTAGTTTGCATTCAGGGCGTTTGGATAGCTTTGTTTCAATCCCTGCGCGGAGTTCGCTACCGCTCCCCGGTAATTATCGGTATGAGCGTCGCGATTCTAGGAGTAGTGACGATCACCGGATTCGACTTGGGGCAGGGGCGCACCGCATTCTTCGGAGACCTCTTAGCACTGGCCGGTGGCATCCTTGCAGCTATTTATACCTTCGCCGGCGCAGCGGCACGGCGCACCATGACGACGTCCAGGTACACCTCGATCTGCTATGCGGTCACCGCGATCTTGCTGCTACTGATGTGCTTGTTTACAGGCCAACCGCTCTGGGGATTTGATGCCTGGGGTTGGCTGGGGATCATCTTGCTGACGGTGTGCGCACAGTTATTTGGGCATACAGCGATGAACCATTTGTTGAGTGTTCTCGGTCCGTTGACGGTTTCGACCTTGATCTTGTTGGAGATTCCAGGCGCTGCCCTGCTCGCGGCTTTGCTCCTAGGTCAGGTGGTTCCTGTCGGGACCTATCTGGGTTTAGGGATTATTCTGGTGGGACTTGTTCTAGTAGTGCGTGGGCAGGCGAAGCCCAAACTTGAGGTTTAGTCCTCGGAGATAAGATTTTGGACTTCGGCGACATTCGCTTCGCGAGATTCAACAGGTTGCTGCGGCTCTGCGATTTTTGGTTCGTTTTCCCAAGGGTCCTCAACCGGCCTTGAAGCCTTCCACATGGCGACCCCTAAGGCCACGAGTCCGACGAACACGCCGAATGCCAAAAGTTTTCCTGCTGCACTTTTCTTGCTCATGGTTACTCCCTAATGAATCAATTTTCGTTACCAGCTACGTCCAGACTAGGCAGTTAGCTGATGCGAGGCCAGTGTTCAACAGACGCGCTCGGATAATCGCGCAAATGTTTCACTCAACGCGTACCCCAGCTTTGGCGGCCTCGCCCCTACTCATGGGAGAATAAAGCCATGACCGCAAACGCAACGCATAAAGCCACGATTCACACTACTTTGGGCGACATCGTCGTCGATCTTTTCGGCAACCACGCCCCGAAGACCGTAAAGAACTTCGTTGGCTTGTCGACCGGTGAGCAGGAATGGGTACATCCAGAATCCGGTGACAAGAAGACCAACACCCCGCTATACAGCGGGACCATCTTCCACCGCATCATCTCGGACTTCATGATTCAGGGTGGCGACCCACTGGGTCAGGGCTTCGGCGGCCCAGGCTACCAGTTCGATGACGAGATCCACCCAGAACTGAACTTCAACGAGCCATACAAGCTAGCGATGGCAAATGCCGGTATCCGCATGGGCCGTGGAACCAACGGTTCCCAGTTCTTCATCACCACCGTCCCAACCGCTTGGTTGCAGGGCAAGCACACGATTTTCGGTGAAGTGACCGAAGCCGAATCACGCAAGATCGTCGACGCGCTGAACGCAGTCGCCACTGACGGCCGTGACAAGCCAACGGAAGATGTTGTTATCAACTCGGTAGATATCGAGACCCTGTAACACCCTCTTTACCGACGTCGGCTCCGGTGATTCCCTAGTGGAGTCGCCGGAGCCGACGTATTTAACAGACAAACGCACAAATGAGATCAAGGTTGAAATAGATGTCTTACGGTCAAGTGACTCCCGCGGGCCAAACCGCTCCCACCTGTTTTAAGCACCCCGAAACGATCTCATATGTGTCATGCACCCGCTGTGGCCGCCCGGTGTGCCCACGCTGTCAGGTACCTGCACCTGTCGGAGTCCAGTGCGTGGAATGCGTCAACGAAGCTAACCGGAACATTCCTACACAGCGCACCGAATTCGGCGCACGAGCGCGCCAGGGTGCCCCGATCATCACTTATTCTCTGATCGCACTCAACGTCTTGGCCTACATTGCCCAGTGGGTCATCCCGGGAACCACCGAGAATATGTGGCTGGTGCCCGCCTTGGCTGGATGGGAGCCCTGGCGCCTGATCACTAGCGCATTCGCTCACTCAACTGGATCCATTTTCCACCTAGCAATGAACATGTACGGGGTTTACCTCTGTGGTGTATTCCTGGAGCCTCGCTTAGGGCGGGCCCGCTTCGGCTGGTTGTATCTGCTCAGCGCTCTAGGCGGCTCACTGGGGATCCTGTTGCTTAGCCCCGCGTCGAGCGCCACCTTGGGCGCTTCGGGGGCACTGGCGGGACTATTCCTATCCCTCTTCGTGGTCTTCCGCACCAACAAGCAAGTCCTGCGGCAAATGGGTATCGTGCTGGCGCTAAATGTAGTGCTCGGCTTCGTCGTAGCGGGGATCTCCTGGCAAGGACATCTAGGTGGCGCCGTGATTGGCGCGCTAGCTGCCGCCTGCATCGTCCTGGTGCCCCGTAATCCACAGCGTTCGAAGATTCAGTTCACGTTGCTGGGGATTATGACGATACTTGTTGCCGTGGCGATATATCTTTCCGCAGCAGCGGTCAAATGGCCGATGGGCTAATTCGAACTCTCTGGACCCGAGTTATCCACACAATTTATCCACACTGTTAATAACTTACATCCGTGTAACTCACAATTGAATGCCAATCCCCCACCGCTGAGACCCCCGAAGTTCCGCGGATATGCCATCCGAGGTATTGAATACGCACAGCCTTACCCACATTTGTGGATAACTTTTAAACAGGGCCTGTAGATAGCGATACTACGAAGGAGTATGAGGGGTGTGATTGCTTGTTCGAATCTTTAAGCGAATCGGCATATTTTGGGGATATCCCTGATATAGGCGTGATGTCCACACGAGTAATCCACAGTGTTAATAACTTACAACCATGTGATTCCACAGCCTTTATTCGACTCTGACTAGGTCTTTTCTATAATATATACAAGTAGTCTCAGTGTTATCCCCATCTGTGGATAAAGTTGTGAACAAGTAAGCGCGACTGTTCTCCACAGGGCATGTGGATAAGCCGTTAATACTGTGGATATCTGACGCGCCTAGTCAAAGAGCGGCAGTACTAGCAAGGCAGCAAAAGCGGCCATGAAGACGCAGATAATTCCGTCAAGAACGCGCCAAGACTTGGCGCTGGAGAACACCCGGGCTAAAAACCTTGAGGCATAGCCAAGGGCGACAAACCAAGCGATGCTGGCGGCTATCGCACCACCGGCGAAGTGCCACTTCCCCTCACCTTGCGTGACAGCCACCGAACCTAGCAGCAGCACGGTATCCACATAGACATGCGGATTAAGCCAAGTCAGCGCAAGCGAGGCCAGAATGACGGATAGCCTGGCGGTCGGCGCCGATGACTTCGATGTACTCAGAACACCCGGAGAAATTGCCCGACGTAGCGCGAAAATTGCATAGCAAGCAAGGAAGATGAACCCACCTACCCTCGCATAAGTGAGAATCCATGGTGCGCGCTCAACGATGGCGCCGATTCCGGACACGCCTGCGAGGATCAGCAAAATGTCTGACAGAGCGAAGATGCATACCGTTAGTAGTACGTGCTCTCGTCTGATTCCCTGGCGCAAAAGAAAGGCATTCTGAGCTCCGATGGCAATGATTAGCGAAAGCCCTGTGGAGAAGCCGAGGAGTGCTGACGTGTGGATCATGAGGTAACCGTAGAAGAAACTCTTTTTCGCTGTCGAACTTAAAAAACTGATGTTGCATTAGTGTTTCTAATGTGAATCTTGATCTTGAGCACCTAGACACACTTCTTGCGGTGGTGGATGCAGGCAGCTTCGACGATGCTTCTATCGACCTTGGCGTGACCCCGTCCGCAATCAGCCAACGTATAAAAGCCTTGGAAAGCCGCCTCGGTTCAATATTGCTGGTGCGCAGTCGGCCCGTGAAACCAACGGAGAAGGGTGCCAGAGTTCTGCGATACGCTAGACAGATTTCCTTGTTGGGCACAGAATTCAGCCACGAACTCATGCGAGACGAGGTGCTTCAGGGCAAAATCACGCTCTCGATCGGCGTAAATTCCGATTCTCTCGCGACCTGGTTTTCTCCCGTATTCACCGAACTGACTCGGTGGCCGCAGCTTAGCTGCGAGATTCTACGCACCGACGAAAATCTCACCATGGAACTACTTCGCACCGGACGGGTCAGCGGCGTGGTGACTAATAGCCCAGAAGTAGCGCAAGGATGCTCCGTGCAGCGACTAGGGGCTATGCGATACCGAGCGGTAGCGGCGCCAAACTTCTTGAGCGCGTGGGCTGCTCAGGATCTGTCGCAAATGCCGATAGTACTTTTTGATCGAGCAGACCCGCTCCAGCACCAAATGCTTGAGCTTATAGACAGCTCGAAGAATCGACCTACCGGAACTATTTATTACGTCCCGGACTCTTCGCAGTTTGTCCAGGCAATACGCGCCGGCATGGGTTGGGGTATGGTGCCGGAGCAACAATTGTGCTCAGCGCCGGAGCTGAAAGCACTCGACGATAGTTGGTTCATCGACGTCCCCTTGTACTGGCAGCGCTGGTCGGTGGATTCACCTGCGCTTGACCGGCTCGGGTCCATATTGCTCAATGCCGCAGAGCAAAACGGGCTAGATTTGCTAATCTGAGAGGGAGTCGGCAGCAAGCCCACTCCCGGACGAGGGAGCCGTACCCGGAACGACAGCTAAGACGGCCAGTAAGGTAACTGGCATGTATTGGCTAATTCTTGTGATCTCGGGGCTATTTGAAGCGGTTTGGGCTACAGCATTGGGGATGAGCTCAGGGCTCACAAAACTCGTCCCAACAATTATCTTTTTCACTGCGCTAGTGATTTCAATGGGCGGGCTAGCCTACTCAATGAAAGAAATCCCCACCGGGACCGCCTATGCGGTCTGGGTGGGGATTGGGGCTTCTCTGACGGTCATCTATTCAATTGTGACCGGTCAAGAAGCATTCTCAGCACTGAAAGTATTCTTTATCGTGGGGCTGATCGGCTGCGTAATCGGGCTTAAAGCCGTCAGTCACTAAACGCTATTTCCAGCCAGTCGTCATGAAGAAGCCGACCATGGCAATGCCAAAGCCGATGACAATGTTCCAACCGCCAATACTAGGGATTGGGAATAGTGTCTGCGAAATGTAATAAACAATAATCCAGACCAATCCCAGGAGCATCAAGCCGAACATCACTGGCTTGTACCAGCTGGGCATGGGCTTATCCACCGCATGTGCGCCTTGTGCTGTCTGCTGGGACTGTGTTTTGTTCTTGCGTCGTGGCTTAGACTCTGGCACTAGAACGCTCCCTCGGCTTCATCCGCATAGTGTAGTAAATGTGGGAGACTCTCAGGTCTTCCCGGTAGGCTTGGGGCAGGTAATGAACGAAAGCTCGCATCGATTTCCTGCGTAGATTCCATACTAGCCGTAATGTGCATAGTCCATTGATTTACGGTTCACGGAAGTTCAACCGTTTTCTAATGCCCGATCGCCCAAAGGAGCATCACCGTAGTGAATCGTGTAGCGTCCGCGCCCGGGCGAAGAATGGCTCGTGAAAAGCAAACGGTCGGAAGCAGGATCACTGGATTCCTCGGTGAACTGCTCATTACCTTGGGCATCGTCCTGATGCTTTATGTCGTCTGGGAACTGTGGTGGACGAATATCGATTCTGCGAATGCCCAGAAAGAAGTCACGCAGAACCTAGTTCAAGACCTAGGCGATGTGGTGATTCCCGAAGAAGGCGTCGAAGAAGAAGAGGAAATCGACTACGGCCCTGCGCCGGTGGCCGAAGCTGATCCGGGGGACACCTTCGGGATCATGTACTTCCCAACCTTCGGTAAAGACGGGACTCACCATCCGGTGAGCTACGGTGTGCAGAGTTCCGTGATCGATAATCTCGGAATCGGTTACTACCCGAATACCCAGTTGCCGGGAGAAAAAGGCAATTTTGCGGTCGCTGCTCATCGCCAGACCCACGGACAGGTCTTTTGGGATATCGATAAATTGGATAATGGGGACCACGTCTACTTGCAAACCAAGGAAGGCTATTACACCTACACCTGGTTTGACACTGAAATCGTAGCTCCGTCCAATGGCGACGTTCTGCTTCCAACGCCCCATCAGTGGGGCGTTGAGCCCACGGAATCAATTCTCACGATGACCAGTTGCCACCCGCCATTTAGCACCCGTGAACGCATCATTGCCTATTCCGAGCTGACCGATTGGCGCCCACTAGATGCCGGTCCGCCCAAGGAAATTCGGGAACTCGTTGCAGACGCCACAAGCTAGGGAGAAATAATGTACGCATGGATTTTTCGAAATCTGCCAGGACCGGTGTGGTTACGCATTATTGAGGCATTGATCCTGATCGCTGCGGTCGTGTTGTTGCTGATGGTGTATGTTTTCCCATGGCTGTCGCAATACAGCCCATTTACCGATTCTACGATTGGCCAGATAACCCCGTGAGTACCACCAAGATCCTCGTAATCGACAATTACGATAGCTTCGTCTACACCCTCGTCGGTTATCTTCAAGAGCTCGGCGCGGAAACAACCGTGTACCGCAATGACATGATCAGCCTCGAGCAGGCGATCGAACTTGCTTCCGAGTACGACGGGGTGCTGGTTTCTCCTGGACCAGGGGATCCTGCCGGAGCTGGAGTGAGCATCGACCTGATTAAGTGGTGCGGTGCGCACTCCAAGCCGATGCTCGGCGTCTGTCTGGGCCACCAGGCCCTAGCCGAAGCCTATGGAGGCACGGTCACGCATGCCGAGGAGCTGATGCATGGGAAGACCTCATTGGTCAGCCATGATAATCATCCGGTTTTCAAGGACGTGGCCAATCCATTTACCGCCACGCGCTACCACTCGCTCGCTGCCATACGCGAGAGCATCCCGGAGTCCTTGGAAATTATCGCGCAAACCGCCGGGGGAGTCGTCATGGGATTGGCACATCGCAGCGCGCCGCTGTGGGGGCTGCAATACCATCCCGAATCCGTGCTCACCGAACAGGGCTATCAGATGCTCGGCAACTGGTTGGAGTTCGTAGGTCTGCAGGGCGCGGCCGGCAAAGCCGCAACCCTTAGTCCACTATTCAGCGGAGAGTAGCTACCCCTCTTGGTTTCCTCTGCCTCGACCATTGCCATTCCCAGGTCCGCTTGTGGACTGAGGGGGCTTTGACGATTCTGGCGTCGAAGAAGTAGCTTCTTCTGGCTCGTCAGTTGCCTCGGACTCTTCCGAATCATCGGCAGGTTCCGAGGGCGTAGGGGTTTCGCTGGGAGTGGGTTCGGCCCGTTTAATCGCTTCAGATACCTTCACCAGCGATCCCTGGGGGGCTTCCGTGCCGGCGACGGGATCCTGCAAGAAGAGCGTGCCTGGCTCCTCATCGCTCTCGACCTCAAGGAACTGTGCACGCAGTCCCACATCATCTGATGTGAGTGCCTTTTCCGCTTCATCGCGGCTCATCCCAGTAATGTCTGGAACCTTGACCATACCCGTTGAAAGAATCAGGTCAACGGTCGAACCAGCCTTGACCTTCGAGCCTAGCTCAGGGCTGGTACCAATCGCCCAATCGGTAGGGATGCTCGGGTGGTTTTCGCGGCTAACTTCGCCAACGACCAGTCCTGCTTCGCGGATTGCATCGCGGGCTGCCACTTCGGATTGGTTCTCCAAGGACTCAGGGATAACCCGATCCTCGGATCCATCGGAGATGAAAAGCTTCACCGTGGAATCCTTGGGAAGATTCGTCCCGTCGTTCGGATCGGTGCGCGTGGCCTTATTCTCATCAATGTCTTCGCTGAATTCATGTTCGACGTTCACCTTGAAGGTCGCATCATTCAGCAATCGCGTCGCGTCCTCCTCGGAAAGGTTCTTAACCTCGGGAACTGCCACTGGCGCGCGCTGTTCTGCCTCCGCCTGCAGGGAGCGAATGACCAGGAAACTAGCGATGCCCACGGCGAGCAAGGCGATAATGGTCAACAACCAAATCAAGCCACGATTCGACCGATGGTCCCGGGGCTCGGTCTGCCGAGCATCTGAACGGGAGGAAAAGACCGGGTGCTCGCTGGTGACCGGGTGCCGCGGTGGGGAACCCTCTTCTGCACGCTCATAAAATGGCACGCTAGCGGCGAGAATCGTGGCCGACTCGTCTCGGTATTCAATGCCGTTTTGCGCATCCTCTAGGGCCGCGGCAAAGGCTCCGGCGGACTGGAAGCGTTGGTCCCGTTCCTTGGCCAGGGATTTGAGCACCACCGGGTCATAGATTTCCGGGAGATCGCTGTTGACCTCACTCGGCGGAACTGGGTTCTCGCCGACATGCTGGTAGGCGACCGAAACCGGGGAGTCCCCGGTAAAAGGAGGCTGATGGGTGATCAACTCGTAGAAGAGGCAACCGGCGGAGTAGATATCCGAACGGTAGTCCACCAACTCACCGCGCGCTTGTTCGGGAGAGAAGTACTGCGCGGTGCCAACTACCGCGGCAGTCTGCGTCATCGTCGCTGAGGTGTCCATGGCCCGGGCGATTCCGAAGTCCATGAGTTTCACGTGGCCCTCATCGGTCAACATGATGTTGGCCGGCTTGATATCGCGGTGCACCACATTTTTCATATGCGAATGATCCAGCGCATCGCATACGCCGCGAATTAGTTCGACCGCATACTGTTCGTCGACTTGCTCTTCGCTCAGTACCTGCTTCAAGGTTCGTCCGGAAACATATTCCATGACGATATATGGAGAGGTGGCATTGCTGTGTTCGGTAGCCGGAAGTTCACCGGTGTCATACACGGCAACGATATTCGGGTGGCTCAGCCCGGCTACCGATTTCGCTTCGCGTCGGAATCTGTTGACCACCATCGGATTATCCGCTGTGTCCTGCCGCAGGACCTTCACCGCTACCTTGCGCGCAAGCGTGTGATCGGTGGCCAAGTACACGTCGGCCATGCCACCGCGGCCGATCAACGAGTGAATTTCGTAGCGGTCGGCGATCAGCCGGGGCAAGCCTGGCGGCAATGCATCAAATTCACTCATGGTGCTTCGCTTATGCCTGTTTCTTCTGGTGCTGGCGAATCGGTGGGGCTTGACGTTGGTGTGGTGCTAGGCGTCGACGAAGGGGTCTCCTCGGGCTCTGGACCCGAGGAAATCACCAAGGTGACACGAGAGCCAGGGGAGACCTGGGTGCCTTCGACAGGCGTCTGGCTCAGCACCGTGCCGGCAACGGAAGAGTCGTACTCTTCCCCTCCCTTAGCCACGGCAAGTCCGGAATCCTGCAGCAGCTTCTGTGCTGCCTCATAGCTCATTCCGGTGACCGCGGGAACCTCGGTCATTTCGGGAGCCTTGGCATAGCTGACGTTGATGGTGGAACCCGGTTCAACGCTGCCGGTCGGGGACACCGACAAGACCTCGCCCGGTTCGGAACTGGAAGTTTCTTCTGCTGCGGCAGCTACGTCCAAGCCAAGCGCCTCCAGCACGCTGGTCACCGCGTCGATGTCCTGCCCGACCAAGTTAGCGGGCACGGTGACGAACTGGGCCGACTCCGTTGGTTCGGAGCTCTCCTCGCTAGGCTCGGTGGTTTCCTCGCTAGGTTCGGTGGTTTCCTCGCTTGGTTCGGAGCTTTCCACAGAGGCGGTGGTGCTGGCCGGCGGAACGGTCGGCTCCTCATTCGAAGAGTTGATCTTGGGAATCAGCCAAGTGCCGAGGGCGATGAGCGCGGCCAGGACGATGACAACCACCAATGGAATGATCCACGGGTTGCGCTTTTCCTCGGCATAGTCGTCTTGACGGTCAACCTGATGCTCGTCGAAGCCTTCGTCATCATAGCCTGCGGCGGCGAGCCCGGCTTCGGCCGGTGCCACTACGGTCGGCATGGCGTTGGTCAACGGCGGAGCGGTTTCGACAGGGGTCACCGCGCGGGTGGCGTCATCGTCGATGTTCAATGCCTGGGTGGCATCATCTTGCACGCCGGTGATCAGCATACCGGGTACGGCGATGGTCGCGGTGTTCGTATCCCCCTTGCGCAGTGCCTCGGCGGCGTCGGCCAGCGCGTTGGCGTTAGCTGGACGGTCTGCCGGGTTCTTGGCGAGCATCGACATGACCAATTGGCGCACTGGTGCCGGAAGCGAATCCGGCAGGGCCGGAGGCGCGTCGTTGACCTGGGCCAAGGCGATGGCGATCTGTGATTCACCGGTGAAAGGGCGACGTCCTGCAAGGCACTCGTATCCGATGACACCCAGTGCATAGATGTCCGAGCTGCCGGTGGCGATCTGTCCGGTAGCCTGCTCGGGGGCCAGATACTGGGCGGTGCCCATCACCTGTCCGGTGGCGGTCAGCGGGACCTGGTCGGCCAGACGTGCGATGCCGAAGTCGGTAATCTTCACCACGCCGGTAGGCATGACCAAGATATTTCCCGGCTTCACGTCGCGGTGAACCAAGCCGTGCTCGTGGGCTGCGGCCAAGGCGCGCGCGGTTTGAGCGATCAGCGACAAGGTGCGGTCCACCTCGAGCTTGCGCTCGCGTTCGATGATCGTCGAAAGCGGTGGGCCCGGAACGAGTTCCATGACCAGGTACGCGGAGCCTTGCTCCTCACCGTAATCGAAGACTCCGGCGATGCCCGAGTGGTTCAGCAGCGCCGTGTGGCGCGCTTCGACGCGGAAACGAGTCAAAAAACTCTCGTTGTCCGTGTATTCCTCTTTGAGGATCTTGATCGCTACTAGACGCCCGAGAACCTGGTCTCGTGCCTTCCAGACCTCGCCCATGCCACCGATCGCGATGCGGTCGGTCAGCTTGTATCGACCGCCCAAGGTGGTGCCCGTTACTGGCCTCACTTGTTGAACACCGCCTCTGTCATCTTCTTCATCAGTGACCCGGCCGTGTTGTGGCCGGTGTTGTAAGGTACATCGTGAATTGCGATAGTGATCGCCACCTGTGGATCGTCTCCCGGGGCAAAGCCCGTCATCCAAGAATTGAATAAGGCAGTTCCGTTGGCGTCTTCACGCCCGGTCTGCGCGGTACCGGTCTTGGCGCGCAGATCGACCCCCGGAACGCGTGCGTTCATTGCCGTGCCCGAAGCAACCGGCCCGGCCATCATGTCCGCAACTTCATTAGCGATTTCGGGCGTCGTCGCCGTCGAGAACGCCTTCGGTTTGGGTTCTTCAATTACACGCAAATCAGGAGCAACCACTTTCTCGACCAAATTGGGCTGCATGATGACGCCGTCATTTGCGATTGCCATGGCAACCATGTTCATTTCCAAGGGCGTCGCCTTGGTATCATCTTGGCCAATGACAGCACGTGCAAACTGATCCTTTGTGCGGTTTTCCGGGAAAGTGCTCGGACGAACGGAGAGCGGAATTTCAAGCTGCTGGCCGAAGCCAAAACGCTCGGCCACGTCGGAAAACGGCTTCTCGCCGAGATCTAGGAGCATCGCACCAAACGGGGTATTGCAGCTTTGCGTGAAGATGAAGTCCAGTGTGGCAGTTGGCCTTCGATCGCAAATGCCCGCAGAGAAGTTTGTTAGCGGTGGTCCACTGCCCACATCGAGGCTACTCGGATTTTGTAGTTCTGTGGTTCGATCGTATTCCCCAGACTCCAGGGCCGCCACCACGTTGAGGATCTTGAAGGTCGAACCGGGCCAGATAGGCGTATCGATCGCCGGATTGACGTAAGGGCTGAGGCCCGAAACGCTGGTCAGCTCCTTCATGTTCTCCGCCGCCGCAGAGGTCGAATGCACCGCCAGATCGTTTGGATCGTAGCTCGGCTTCGAAGCCATGGCCAGAATGTCTCCGGTTTTCGGATCCGTCACCACAATAGTGGCCTCTAAGTCGTTCGGAATCATCTCGTAGGCCTGCTTTTGCAGTTCCCCGTCGATGGTCAACTCGACCGATGCGCCTTCCGCGGTCTGTCCGGTGAACATCGCGGTGAGCCGGTCAAAGACGAGGTCGGAACTGCTGCCGGTCAACCAGTCGTTGAGCTCTGATTCCAGGTGTGTGCTGCCATTGGCCAAGGAGTAGTAACCGGTTAGGTGAGCGTACTGCTGGGGGTCGTTGTACTGGCGCTGATAGGTGAATTGACCGTCGTCGGTGGGTACCGATTCGGCAATGGGTTTGCCATCCACCAAAATGGCACCACGCGGCAGGTCGAACTCGCGGAAGAGCTGACGCTTATTCAACGAGTTCTCGGCAAGTTTCTCGGAGCTGAAGAACTGGATGTAGCTCAATCCGGCCAGGCAAATAATAAACATCATGGTCAGCGCGATCCAGACGCGCTTAATGGCTTGATTCAAGCGTTCTTCACCGCCTTAGGGGTCGTAGCTCCCGGAGTCGCAATCTCGTCGGTTGGTCCCACACCGCCGGTCATCGGCCGGCGCGAGTTATGCGAAATCATCAGCAGCAAGGCGATGATGATCCAGTTGGCGAGCAAGGAGGAGCCGCCTGCGGCCATAAATGGAGTGGCCAGACCGGTCAGTGGAATCAAGCGCGTTACGCCGCCGATGATGACGATGCACTGCAGCCCCAGGGTGAAGGACAACCCCGCCGCAAGCAGCTTGCCGAAGGTATCTCGCGAACCCAATGCGGCACGTAAACCGCGGCTGATCAGCAGCATGTACAGCAGGATAATAGCCGTCAGGCCGATCAGGCCGAGCTCTTCACCGAAGGAAGCGATGATCATATCCGAGTTCGCTAGCGGCACCCGGTAGGGGGATCCCTCACCTAAGCCGGTGCCGAAGAGACCGCCATCGGCCATGCCGAATAGTCCTTCGACGATCTGCATGCTGCCGCCCCTGGCCTGGTAGATCTCCGGGTCGAAGGCATTGAGCCAAACATCGATGCGCCGGGTCACGTGGCTCATCGTGGTGGCTGCGAAGACACCGCCGGCTGCGACCATGAGCAAGCCGATCAGCACCCAGGAGATGCGCGCGGTTGCCACGTAGATCATCACGATGAACAGGCCGAAGAAGAGAATCGAGGAACCCAGATCGCGCTGGACCACCAGCACTCCGATGGACAAGATCCAGGCCACCACCATCGGGGCCATATCGCGCCGGCGGGGCAATTGCAGCGGTCCGATTTTGCGCCCGGCCAGCAAGATCAGATCTCGGTTGGAGGAAAGATACCCGGCAAAGAAGATCGACAAGGTGATCTTTGCCAGCTCACCTGGCTGCATTGAGAATGCGCCGAGTCGAACCCAAATACGGGCACCGTTAATGGTCACGCCGAACCCTGGAATCATCGGCAACAGCAGCAGGATAATGGATGCCAACAAGGCGATATAGGTGAATCGGCGAAGCATGCGATGATCGCGAATCGCCCACAGAACGATGGCGGCGATGATGACCGCGATAGCGGTCCAAAGCAGCTGCCGCATCGACTGGCTTGTCGTTTTGGCCAAGTCAATACGATGAATCATGGCTAGGCCAAGAGCGTTCAGGGCCACCGTAATCGGAAGTATTACCGGGTCGGCATATTTGGCGAAGATGCGCAGCATGATGTGCATCAACAGCGCGAGTCCAGCCAAAACTCCGGTCTGCACAAAGAAGTCTTTGCCGTCGTCGCTGTCCGAGGAACTTCCGACGAGGAAGAAGGCTGCGGCGCCCACGCTCAAGGCCAGCAGCAGCAGGACCAGCTCAAGGTTGCGCCGTGGAACCGGTGCGGTGTGCAGTTCGCTCATCGCATGATCTCCTGACAGTAGGCTGGCGGAAGGGGAAGGTCATCGCTGGCACCGTCTGCACCTGGTGCCAGGACCGGACAATTCTGTTTCGCTGTAACCAGCAACTCTTGAATCATCATGCTTGCGTGCTCAAGGCTGTCTGCCGGAATGGAGGATTCCACCCGTTGGCGCGAGTACTCTGGCAAGGCTTCGAGCGGGATATTGCTGACCGTATCAACCTCGGATAGCGAGATGGGGCCAAGCTCCTGCGGCACTCCCTTGTAGATGGCGACCTTGTCTCCGACAGCGCCAACATAGAACTGGGTTTGCGTCCACAGATAACCCCAGACCCCGAGCCCGATCACCAGAAGCGTGATCATGGTCAGCAGCAAGGGCATGATCCAACGGCGGTGCGGCGCACGCGACTCGAGCGGATCGAGGATTTCTCCGGCCGCAGGGGAGCGGTGCGTGAGCAGCGCGGCGGCGCGACGCTCGCCGGTGTGCTGGGTGACCACCGGTATCTGCCCGGTCTGCGTGGCAAGCTGCGCGGCTCCGACAAGGAGGTGGGGGCGCTGAGAAATTTCATGGCGCAGGACCGACGCGCTCGCCTCAACATCGCCTTCGGCGGCGATGGTCAGCTGGCCGGTATCCGGGGCCGGCTCGAGAACCGAAGGTTCGGCATCTTCGGATTCGTCGACCTCGACCAGCTCAAAGAGCACCACCGTGACATTATCCGGGGCTCCATTGCGCAAGGTCGTGGCCACGAGTTCATTGACGGCCGCATCCATATCTGCGGTGCCGCGCACGATTTGTTCGATTATGGGCACGGCTACCGCATCGGTTAGCCCATCGGAGCACAGCAGCCAGCGTTCGCCAGCGGTTGCCTCGAGCTGTTGTACATCAAGTTCGGGGGAGGCATCCGAATCGCCAAGCACGCGCAACAGCACGTTCTTATGCGGGTGGGTCTCTGCCTCGTGGGGTTGAATGCGCCCCTCTTCGACAAGCCGCTGCACGAACGTGTGGTCACGGCTGATCTGTTCAAACTCGTTGTTTTTCAGCCGGTATGCGCGGGAGTCGCCAATGTGCGCCATGTGCAGGGTCTGCCCAGAGAGCAACAGCGAGGTGACGGTGGTACCCATTCCCGAAAGCTTCGGGTTCGCGCCCACTAGTTCGTTGAGAACCAGATTAGCCGCCTGGATTTCATCGGGAAGCGCATTTTGCGGGTCTGCAGTGTATCGATGGTCAAGATGTACCAGATCCAGCACGGTGGATGCCGAGGCCACATCGCCACCGACGTGTCCGCCCATGCCATCGGCAAGTACCGCAAGATATTCTCCCGCGTAAGCGGAGTCATCGTTCTTTTTGCGCACGCGTCCGACATCGGACATCGCCGCGAATTTGAGCTTTAAAGCCATTGGCTAGGCCTTCAATTCCAGGACAGTCTTCCCGATGCGGATTCGCTGTCCCGGTTCGACCGGCTGCGCGCGGGTGAGCTGGCTTTCGCCTATGAAGGTGCCGTTGGTGGAGCCAAGGTCTTCGATGAACCAACGGGAACCCTGTGGGAAAAGTCGGGCATGGCGGCCCGAGGCGTAGTCGTCTTCAAGCACCACGGTGGCATCCTGAGCGCGGCCGAACAGGATCGGCTGGCCCTGCAACGGGATACTGCGCCCTGCCAGGGGGCCTTCAACGATCTGCAGGGTATGTACTGCCTTGCGCGTGCTGATCTCTGGTTCGGCAAGTTCTGGATTCTTTTTCAGTGCCCGGGCGCTAGGTGCTCCGGTTCGAGCTCGGGTGCCGATCACCAAGTCACGGCGCATCGCACCGACGATGCTCAGCACGAGCAGCCAAATCAAGACAAGAAAGCCAAGTCGGAACAGGTTGAGAACCAGATCATTCATGCACGGCCTCCGTTGCTAGGCGTAATTAGGCGAAAGACTATCTTGGTCTGTCCGATAGTGATGATCGAACCGTCCAATATACGCGTCTCACCCGAAATCTTCTTACCGTCCACATAGGTGCCGTTGGTTGAACCTAGATCGGTGACGGCATAAGCGCCCTTGCCCTTCGCTTCGAAACGGACATGCTGCCGCGAAACGCCGGTGTCATCCACGGGGATGTCGGTGCTCGCCGAACGCCCAAGCACGATCGAATGGTGATGAAGCGCGAAGCGTTGTCCGTTGACCTCGACAATCGCCTGTTTGGGAAGCGGCGGGGCTGCCGCCGCCGGCGGGGGAGTAGGGCGTGGCTGAGCGGAGGTTTTGGGGTCCGCAGCTGCGGCGCCCTGTTCCTGCTGCGGCTTGGAGGCCTTCGCCTTGACCGGGGCCGAAGCTGCCGGGTTGGCGCTGGAGTCCTTGACGGAACCGGAAACTTCCATTTCGCCGGGCTTGAGCTCCTGGGAATTCACGAAATGAATCATGATGTTTCCTTGGACCGAATAGCCCTGGGTTACTGCATGTTCCGCGGTTACCTTGGCCATCTCGTTGACGACCGGTGAGCCCCACGACTTGGCCGTTGCAAAATCCTTGTCGCTCAACGAGACGATGAAATCGTTCGGAGCAAGACTGCGACCCTCGCTGATCGCCAGAATTCCACGATCCATTTCGTTGCGCAGGGCGCTGGTGAGTTCAACCGGCTTGATGTCTGCGGTGCTGGTGCCACGAAAGAAGCTGGTGACGACCTTCTCTAAGCCTCGTTCGACGTTGTCGAGAAAGCTCATTGCGTGTGCTCCTTTCCTGTAGTCCACGGCGTTTGAAGGCCTTGCGATCTTAGTCTGATGCCTTCGAGACACAGAACTTCATTATCGATCTTACTGTTTACAGCTGTGCAATTCCCGGAAATATCCTTGAAGGAACGACCAGCATCATATTCAACGCCCCAGCAGCCCAAAAGGTTTCATGTGGCGCTAAGCACATGTGGGCCCTCTGATTAGGTGAACGGCAAAAAGTGCGTGTAAGCTATTTCTTGTTGCCGCGAGAGCGGGAATCATGCGCGAGTGGCGGAATTGGTAGACGCGCTGGCTTCAGGTGCCAGTGCCCTTCGGGGCGTGGGGGTTCAAGTCCCCCCTCGCGCACATGTGGAAAGAACCTCTCACTGGTCTGAAAAGACCAAGTGAGGGGTTCTTTTCGTTAACTCGCAAATGATCTTGATTTCGGTTCATGGCTCATAATATGGAGCCAAGGGCTCAGGGCGTGCCAATAGCCAGCGCCCAGCGAGCGGCGAAAACCATCGCAGTAATCCTGGCCTCACGATCTGCACGATTCTCCTGATTCGAGAAAAATTATTCGCCGGGCGTGGGAGCAGCCACTTCTTCCCGGCCTTAAACCCGGCCATATTGCCTGCGCGGCCCATCACATAGAATCGGATTCGTTGGATTACCGAAACGATGAGGGCGTCATGGCAGGCACTAGCAAAAGCATCGAACTGGCCGGAACCGTGCACCAAATCGAGGATCGATTGGTGTTGCGCTTCGAGCAAGAATCCAGTCAAAAACTTCCCAGTCGTGGGCAGGTGGCTGTGCGGCTGGTGGATTCAAACCAAAGTCTCATAGTGGAACCGGATGGGCGCCGTGGGCATTGGCTGCCTGCCGAACAGCTTGATCTGGAACTCGGGCAGCGACCCGTATTGCAAGTGGCGATCGCCGAGCAGTGGCCCGAGGTAACCCTCCCAGAAGATCTAGCCGGCGCCCTTGACGACGCGAGCGATCTGCAGGACACCTGGGAAGGGCTGACTCCCATGGCCAGATGGGAATGGGCGCGGTGGGTCAAGTCGACGAAGAACGCCGCGACCCGACAGCGGCGGGTGGAAGTCAGCATTTCCAAGCTGCGCGACGGCAAGCGGCGCCCCTGCTGCTTTGACCTGTCTTCCTGCACCGACCCGGAAGTTGCCAAGAGCGGAAAGCTGATCGAGTAGTTATTGGGCCCCACCGCTAGAGGCGCGAATCATGAGTTCGCTGGACAGCAGTAATTGGGATCGCTCGAGGCCCTTGCCCTCGATCAGGGTGCGCAGCGCCAGGGCGGCCTCAATGCCTACGGCCTGGGCATCGAGGCGAACGCTGGTCAGCGAAGGGTTCGAGGTAGCGGAGAAGGGCAGGTCATCGAAGCCGGTGACCGCCAACTCTTCGGGGATCCGCACCCCAGCGACGCTTGCGCCATGCAATACGCCGTAGGCGTGCGTGTCCGTGGCGCAGGCCAACGCGGTGATGCCCGCGTGTTTCCATTGCTTCCAGTTCGCGGAGAAGGTCGCTGCGGCGTCTCCCATTTCAATGGTCGAGGATCTGATGGCGGTCGCCGGAACTTCCATGCCGTGTTCGGCCGCCGCGTCCAGAAAGGCTTCGCGCCGCATGCGCAGGGTGGCGGTTCCGGTGTTTGCGTCGAGATAGCCAACTTTGCGGTGGCCCTGTGCGGCGAGGTGTGCCGCCACATCTCGTGCGCCTTGGAGCACATCAAAATTCACCGATGGAACTTCTTCTGGCGCATCCGGCGCATCGAGGGCGATCATTGGCAAGGGGCTGGATAATTCGGCGAGGAATTCGGGCGTGGGCGCATGGACGAGCAATCCTGCTGGGCGCAGGCCCAGCAGGCGCCGGGTTTCGGCGGCGCTGGGCGACAGGCCGGCGTCGGTGACCGACAGCAGCAGCTGGTAATCCTCCCCGAGGACCCCGCGAACCCCGGCGATGAGCTTAGCGAAGAAGGGGTTTGAAATATCCGGGGCCACCAGAATGACCAGCGAGCTGACCCCGCGAGCCAGCGAACTGCCGATGCTATCCACGTAGTAGCCGAGTTCGCGAATAGACTCGCGAACTCGTGCTTCATTCCTTTTGGAGACTCGTCCGCTGGATTTGCCATTGGCCACCAGCGAGACGGTTGCCGTGGAAACTCCAGCATGGGCCGCGACCATGGCAGCGGTGACCTTGCGCGCTGGCTGGGGTTGGTTCGGCGAATCACCATTATTCATGGCTCCATCCTAGTGTGCCGTCGAGCGTGCGCAATGTCGGGGTTAAGCGCTTGACGCTTGGCGTTATCCGAGGAAGAATCGAGGGTAACTACACATCGAACTCCCGATAGCCGGCTATCGGGCGGATCAAGGGCGCACATGAGCACACCACGTAAGATCATCCTTGACTGCGATCCGGGGCACGACGACGCGGTCGCCATCCTGTTGGCCCATGGAAATCCGCAGATCGAGCTGCTTGCGGTAACGACCGTCGTCGGCAATCAGACGCTGGAGAAAGTCACCGACAATGCACTGGCGGTGGGCACCATCGCCGGGATTACCGGGGTGCCGTTCGCCGCCGGTTGCCCGCGCCCGCTGGTGCGCAATATCGAAACCGCACCCCAGGTGCATGGTGACTCCGGGATGGACGGCCCGGCCCAGCCTAGCCCGCGCATCGAATTGGACGAGCGCCATGCGGTGGACCTGATCATCGAAACGATCATGTCGCACGAGCCGGGGGAGATCACGCTGGTGCCTACCGGAGCGTTGACGAATATCGCGTTGGCGGTGCGCCGCGAGCCACGCATCGTCGAGCGCGTGCGTGAGGTCGTGCTGATGGGCGGCGGCTACCACACCGGGAACTGGAGCGCCGTGGCCGAATTCAACATCAAGATCGACCCCGAAGCGGCGCATATCGTCTTCAACGAGAACTGGCCGGTGGTCATGGTGGGCTTGGACCTCACGCACCAAGCGCTGGCCACCAAGGAGGTGGTGCGGCGCATCGAGCAAATCGGCACCGGCCCGGCAAAATTCGTGCGCGAGCTCATGGACTTCTTCGCCCAGGCCTACCATGACCACCAGGGCTTCGACGCCCCGCCGGTGCATGATCCCTGCGCCGTGGCCTATGTGATCGATCCAACCGTGGTGCGCACCCTGCGCGCGCCGGTCAGCGTTGAATTGCGCGGCGAACTGACCTTGGGCATGACGGTAGCGGACTTCCGCGCCCCGGCTTCGGCCGATTGCCACACCTCGGTGGCCGTGGATCTGGACCACGAACGCTTCTGGGATCTGGTTGTCGACGCCCTGGAACGCATCGGTGAGGTCGAGCTAACAGCGTAGTTTCTCCAAAATCCAGCTAATTGTGATGACAGTCAATGCCAAAGCGCACCGTCATGCATAGACTGGAGATAAATACAGCTCAGGAGGCGAAGTGGCAGTCAAAACCCCGCACCAGAACGTAACCTTCGAATCGTCCGGAACGCAGGCGCACGGCTATCTTGCGCTTCCCGAGTCCGGTAAAGGCCCCGGCGTCATCGTGATTCAAGAATGGTGGGGGCTCACCGACCACATTCGCGATATCGCAGACCGCCTCGCCGCCCAAGGCTTTGTCGCCCTGGCTCCGGATCTCTACGGCGGCTCGATCACCCATGATGGCGACGAAGCCGGCAAGATGATGTCCGAACTGCCCGCAGAAAAGGGCGCGGAGCTCTTATCGGGTGCGGTCGACTACCTGCTCGCCAGCGACTATGTCACCGGCGGCAAGCTGGGGGCCATTGGATTCTGCATGGGCGGCGGTTTTGTCCTGCAGCTGGCCGCTCAGCAGGGCGAAAAGATCAACGCCGCGGTGCCGTTCTACGGAGTCGGCCAGGGTGTGCCCAACGAATTCAGCGGCGTGCGCGCGGCAATCCAGGGCCACTACGCGAACTTCGACGACTCCTACCCGGCCACCGAGGCCAAGGTCCAGGAGGAGCAGATTCGCCGTGAATCCGGCGCCGAGGTCCGGTACTTCTACTACGACGCCAAGCACGCATTCCACAACGACGAGAACCCTGCGGGCAACTACGACGCCCAGCTCGCAGATCTCGCCTGGCAGCGTGCCGTGGACTTTTTGCGGCAAAAAGCCAACTAAGCGCATAAAGTGGTAGGCATCACAGTCGGTGTATGCCTCGAATACTTCCGAAGCAATCCAAAACTCAAGGAGAAATAATGTCTGAAACCATCCTCGTAGGTGTAGACGGTTCCGAAACTGCGCAGCGTGCAGCCCGCCGTGCCGCCGAACTTGCAGTGAAGCTCGACGCCGATCTGGTGGTGCTCACAGCTCACGCCTCGGACAACACGGAGGTCGTCTCCATCGGCAGCGACACCTGGATCCTCGACGACGCCGAGCAGGCTCGCAAGCTGGCCCAGCGTGTGGCAAATGACGTGCGCAACGCGGTGCCAGGCGTGAAGATCAGCGCCGCCGCCGGCCACGGCAAGCCAGGCGACGTCTTGATCGCCGATGCAACCGATCGCGGCGCCTCGATGATCGTCGTCGGCAACGTGGGCATGAAGGGCCTGGGCCGCGTGCTCGGCTCGGTCGCCTCCTCGGTAGCCCACTCGGCACCATGCGACGTGCTTGTGGTCAAGACCGACAAGTAAGCGAAGCTTGAACTGCGGCGGGTACGGATCTTTTCCGGCCCGCCGCAGGGCTTTAACCGCACCGCACCCCAGCAAAAGACCAGTAGGCTTTAACCGTGCAAAAACTTCGAGTTTCCTACGTAGCAGGCGTCACCCCGGGCAAGTGGATGGATCGCTTCACCGAACGCTACCCGCAGGTCGAATTCCAGGCTTCGCGCTACGATGGCGAAGACATCCTCAACCTGCTGGCAACCGATCAGGCCGATGCCGTCTTCGTGCGCTACGTCGGGGATTCGCCAAAGGACGCCACTCGGCATCTCATTCCGCTCTACGAAGAGCTCGAGGTCGTCTGTGCGGCTAAAGACCACGACGTCGAATACTACGAGGAAACCATCGACGAGCAGGAAGTCGCGAAATTCCCGCAGCTTGACCTGTCCGAATACCCGGAAGAGGCCGGCGGGATCCCGATCGCGATGGAAGTTGTCGCCTCCGGAGCGCAGGTACTGCGCGTTCCGCAGAGCATCGCCCGGCTATACCAGCGCAAGGACGTGGTCTATCGCCTCATCGAAGGCGGAGCGAGAACACAAATCGGGATCGCCTGGCCCACTGCCCTGGAGGATACCGAGCTGGTCGATGAATTCATCGGCATCGTCCGCGGGCGCAGTGCAAATTCTTCCCGCCAGGCCTCGGTGCGCAGCACCCAGAAGGAAGCCAAGGCGGTTAATGACAAGCTGCGAGCGGCAGCCAAGGAAAAAGCGAAGCTGCGTGCAAAGCAGGAAAAGCAGGCTAAGGCCAAGGCGCGTTCGGGCGGGGCCAAATCCCGCAAGCGCCGATAATAACCTAGTCAGCCATGCTAGAGACATGAGAGAGTAGGCAATATGGAGCAATTCGATACCCTCAGTCTGAGCACGCAGGGCAGCGCCCTGGTCATCACCATCAACCGGCCTGCCTCGATGAACGCACTGGCCCTGGAGGTCGTTGCAGACCTCGAGCGGGCTGTCGACTACCTTGAAGCCAGTGGGTTCAAGCACCGCGGAGTGGTCATTACCGGCGCGGGAGAGAAAGCCTTCGTAGCCGGGGCGAATATCGTGCAGATGAATACGATGGACGCCGCCGCGGCCGAGGCCTATGGCCGCCGCATGCACCAGGTCACCGAGCGACTCGAGTCGCTGCAGTTGCCGGTGATCGCCGCGGTAAACGGGTTCGCCCTGGGCGGCGGGTGCGAACTGGCCTTGGCCTGCGATTTCATCTACGCCTCGCAGAAGGCAAGCTTCGGACAGCCCGAGGTCACCCTCGGCCTGGTGCCCGGGTTCGGTGGATCGGTACGTCTGCCGCGCCGCGTGGGCCATGCGATGGCCCGCGAACTGATCTTCACCGGCCGCCGGATCAAGGCCGAGGAGGCCCTGCGCATCGGCCTGGCCAACCGCCTGGTAGCCCCGGAAGAACTGCTCACCGAAGCCGTCGCGACCATCGAGGAAATGGCCAAGGTTTCCCCGACTGCCGTGGCGAACGCCAAGCGCGCCATGATTAAGATGGACTCCCTCGACGTCCACGCCGGCCTCGAGCTGGAAGCGCAGAGCTTCCGCGAGGCCTTTAATACCGCCGATTCCGTGGAAGGCCGGGCGGCATTCGTTGATAAACGTGCGGCGAACTTCCCCGGAAACTAGCCATGCACTACGGGGCGCATCAGGACCAATGGCTGCGCTTCTACGCGCCGCAGGAGGCCACCGCGCGCGGTGCGGTGATGATCATCCACGGCGGATATTGGCGCGAAAAGTACACCGCACGGCTCGGCGAACCGCTGGCCATGGACCTGGCCGCCCGCGGTTTCCCCACCTACAACCTCGAATACCGGCGCGGGCCGGGCAGCGCAGCAAAGATGCTGGCCGATGCCCGGCTGGCGCTGGCCTTGATCAAGGAAGAAGGCCCGATCACCCTGATCGGGCATTCCGCCGGCGGGCACCTCGCGTGTCTGCTCGCCGCCCATGAGGAGCGGGTCAGCCAGGTGATTTCGCAGGCCGGCCTGCTCGATCTGCAGCTAGCCCGGACGCTGCGGCTGAGCAACGACGCGGTCAGCGAAATGCTCGGCGACTGTGATCTGTCCACGCTGAACCCCGTGGAATTATGGCCGATGGGGGCGCGTGTCGTAATCTTTCATGGACGGGCCGACGCGGATGTCCCGGTGAAAATTGCCCGGCGCGCGGCCGATCATGCGGCGGCACTCGGCCAACAGCACTCCTTGCGGATTTTTGATGGCGACCATTTCACTTGGATCGACCCGTCCAGCCACCAGTGGGAGGCGTGCGTCAAGGCGCTGTACCCGCTGCACTACAAAGGAGCATGATGAACCCGACGGTCATAGGCGAGGCGCTGGTCGACGTATTGGCCTCCGGAATTGCCCCGGCGCAAGAATTTGTGGGCGGAAGCCCGCTGAACGTTGCCGTCTCACTGGCCCGCCTAGGCTACCCGGGCACCCTGATCACGCGCTGGGGGCAGGACGAAAAGGGTGCAAAAATCGAACGCTTCCTGGCGGAGAACGAGGTCAAGTACCTCGGCGGCGCGGATGACGAGCCGACGGTTATCGCCCACGGAATCCTGGACCCCGCCGGGGGCGCGACCTTCGCGTTTAACGCCTTCTGGCAGATGCCGACCATCGGCCCCGAACTGGACCAGGACTCCGAGCTGGTGCACACCGGATCCATTGCCACGCTCTTCAGCCCCGACGAGCTGCTGCCCTTGCTGGCCGCAGCCCGGAGCCACGCCACCATCAGCTATGACCCGAACCTGCGCCCCTCGCTGGTGACCAACCACGCCCAAACGGTTGCCGAGGTGGAGCAATTCGTGGGCCAGGCGGATGTCGTGCGGGTTTCGGGGATCGACCTGAAATGGCTCTATCCGATGCGCTCGGTGCACGAGTCGGCCCGCGCCTGGTTGGCTATGGGTCCGGCGATCGTCGTGGCAACCGCCGGGTCGCGCGGCTCCTGGGGAGTGGTGCGCGCGGGCGAATCCGAACACACGGCACAGGCCGTCGAGGTCACGGACACCGTGGGCGCCGGGGACACCTTCACCGCGGCCCTGCTGTGCTGGCTGGCCGAACATGGGCTGATCGGCGCGTCCAATCGTGAAAAGCTGGCCCGGCTTGCGGTGGATCAGCTCGACCAGGCCCTGGATTTTGCCGCCCGCGCGGCGTCGGTCACCGTGGGACGCGCCGGCGCGAACCCGCCGAGCCGCGAGGAGCTTTCATGATCAAGCTGATCGCCTCGGATCTCGACGGAACCATCGTGGCGCGCGATGGCAGCATCAGCGACCGGACGCGCCGCGCCTTCCTGGACGCCCGCGAGGCCGGAATTCATATCGTCTTCGTTACCGGCCGCCCGTTCCGCTGGCTCACCCCCATCATCGAGGCCTTCGGCGGGATGGGGACGGTGATCTGTTCCAATGGGGCCGTGC
The DNA here is from genome assembly GCF_052379505.1 of Glutamicibacter sp. 363. Taxonomy (NCBI): domain Bacteria; kingdom Bacillati; phylum Actinomycetota; class Actinomycetes; order Micrococcales; family Micrococcaceae; genus Glutamicibacter; species Glutamicibacter sp. 363. The sequence continues at coordinate 161,221 of NZ_JBQSYR010000002.1, forward strand.
TCTATGACCTGGAGCAAGACCGCGTCATCTGGTCCCGCACGCTCAGCTCGGCCACCGCCAGGGCGGCGGCCGAAATTATTCTGAAGCATGAACCGAACGCCGCCTTTGCGGCCGAGACCACTCGCGGATTGCACCTGGGCGAAAACTTTGCCGAACGCCACCGGACCCTTGGCAGCCAGTCGGTAATGGATCTAAACTCAGAAGCCATCGACCAGGAGGGGATCGTGAAGTTTTTGGCCCGCTCCAAAACTCTGCCCATCGATGAGTTCTACGCTGCCGTCGCCCCGGAGCTGGAGAAGCTTCTGTCGGTCACCCACTCCGCATTCGATGTTTCGCTGCTGGAAATGGCCCATGTCGACATCCACAAGGCCACCACTCTCGATGTGTACTGCCGCGAGCTGGGCATAACCGCCGATGAAGTCATGGCCTTTGGGGATATGCCCAACGACCTGGAGATGCTCGAATACGCAGGCCACGGTTATGCGATGGCCTCCGGCCACCCGCTGGCCTTGGCCACCGCGCAGCACACCGCGGACACCCTCGAGGCCGACGGAGTCGCGCAGGTCATCGAGGATCTGCTGAAATGACCTACGCGTTCACGCACCGCGGCGTCCGGCGGGACGGCGAAGAGAATACGCTGATCGCCTTCCAACGCGCGTGGGACCTGGGCATTACCCACTTGGAAACGGATGTGCGAGCCTCCAGGGACGGCACCGTTTACGCCTTCCACGACCAGAGCCTGGACCGGGTGACCGATGCCACCGGGCCGCTGGGCGAGCGTACCGACGAAGAACTTGCTTCGGTGCGTGCAGGCGGGCAGCCGTTGTGCACGCTCGCCGAATTATTGCGCAGTTTCCCCGATGCGCTGATGAATGTCGATGTCAAGGACGAGGCGGTGATCGCGCCGCTTGCGCTTTTGATCGAAGAGCTGGGCTGCCACCGGCAGATCGCCTTGGCATCATTTGATAGCTCGCGCAGTGCCGCGGTGCAGCATCTCATTGCTACCGAAATGAAACGTTCCCCCGGTATTCGTGAGACGGCGTTGATCTGGTTGTGCGCCATGGTTTTCGGCCGCGTGCCCAAGCGGCTCATTAGGGATTTCTGGGCCGTGCAGGTGCCCCTTAAATACGGATTTCTGCCGGTGGTTACCTCGCGTTTTATCCGTGCGGTGCACGGCGCGCGGGTGCAGGTTCATGTGTGGGTCATCAATGATGCGCCGAGCATGCGAATGCTGATCGAGAAGAACGTGGATGCAATTATTAGCGATGAGGCCGAACTGCTGGTCAAGGTGCTCGGTTAGTTCAGCAACACGCGTTTGACCAGATACTTCTCCAGAACCTGCACATCTGGTTCGAATCCCAGGCCGGGGGCTTGCGGCAGTGGGATCGCTCCGTACTCAGTCATGGCAGATTGATGCGGAGCGTGCAGCGGGTGCAAGGTTTGCTCCCATCTGACAAACGGAATCTCCAACTCTGGAAGCGGCGTCCCGTTGGTGAGAACCTGGGGTGGATCGAGGGCCAGAATTTGAGCGCTCGCAAGCAACGCAGGCCCGTAATAGAAGTTGTGCGGCACCACCGGAACGCCGAGCCGCTTGCCCGCCTGGCGGATCTCAAGCATTCCCGAGATTCCACCGATTTTGCCGACGCTCGGTTGCGCAAAGCTGAGCGCTTTGGACTCCATGGCTGAGATGAGCCCGGCAACTCCCGAGTGATTCTCCCCGGCGGAGATGTTCGCGAAGCGGGCGTTGAGCTCACGAAGCGCCGTCCTGGAATCGGGGGGAAAGATGGGTTCCTCAACCCAGAGCAGATCGAGTGCTTCAAACTGTGCGATCGCCTGCGTGGCGCTATCCAGATCCCAAGCGCAGTTGACGTCGACCATAAGCGCCGAGCTGCCAATGCTCTGGCGGGCTGCCGCGATGGCCTCGCGGGTGCGTTCATGCAGTTTGAAGGCCGTAAATCCCAGGCTTTGCGCCTGCTTCACGTGGGATGAAACTTCATCCGGATCTTCGGCGTAATGCACCAGAGAGGCGTAGGCGTGGATCTGGTCGCGTGCGCCGGGCTCAATGTATTCACGCAAAGTCGCTCCGGCTTGTTGTGCTTCGAGGTCCCACAATGCGATGTCCATAGCCGAGAGCGCGTAATGCACCGGTCCGGTCCGCCCAAAGGCATGAAATGCATACTCGGCCGCGGGCATGGAATTGGCGATCCCGGTTTCTTGGCCGATAAAAAATGGGCCGACAATCTCTTGCAGCGCCGCCCATGTGGCGGGGTTCGATTTGTGGCCAAAGGCTTCACCCCATCCGGTAAGCCCGTTTTTGGTACCGACCTTGACCATCAGGGATTCCATGTGGGTGAAATTTCGCGACGATGCATTGAACGTATCGATTGATTCCACATCGGAATCTTCGAGTTCTTGGCGCCCGGCCTCGAAAGGCATGGAGATCAGAAGCAGTTCAATAGACTGAATGTAATCCTTTAAGTTCTCGTTGACTTGAGTCAATGCATCAATCTTTCGTTTTCTCTGGGGTATTTTCCGGCTTGGCAGGGTGCGGGGCGTGAGCCTTTGGTGAATTGTGGAACCGTTCAGTGAATTGCTGCACCCAATGTGGTTGACCTCACGTTGGTTTTTAGTTTAGCGTGGGGGAATACGCTTTGGAAAGCGCATTCCTAACTATTAGTTATTCAGCTTCTCTAGGAAGCATCAAACCGAGGAGTCAGCCATGTTGGTCCACACTCGCCAGGGGTCCCAACGCACCCCTTCGAACGAGGGCGTTGGTCAATGAGTGCCATTGCTGAATTATCAAGACTTAGCAAAACCAAAGGCCGCAAGGCTCCCGCCAAAGACAACAAGGCCGGCCACCTCTTCTTGCTGCCGTGGACTATCGGGCTATTCCTGATCACGCTGGGCCCGATGGCAATGTCCCTGTACTTGTCATTCACGGACTACAACCTCTTGCAGGCCCCGGAATTCGTCGGCATGGACAACATCGAACGGATGTTCAGCGACGATCGGCTGCACAATTCGCTGCGCGTGACGTTTACCTATGTACTCGTCGGCGTTCCGCTCCAGCTCGGCGTCGCGCTCGGCGTCGCCATGCTGTTGGATCGCGGAATGCGCGGGTTGTCCTTCTACCGCTCGATCTTCTACCTGCCCTCGATGCTCGGCTCATCCGTAGCCATCGCGGTGCTATGGAAGCAGATCTTTGGAACTACCGGGCTGGTTAACCAGCTCCTGGGACTCGTGGGCATCGAAGGCATGGGCTGGATCTCCGATCCGAGCACTTCACTGAGCAGCCTCATCCTGCTCAACGTGTGGACCTTCGGCTCGCCGATGGTGATCTTCCTGGCGGGTCTGCGCCAGATCCCTGCGATGTACTACGAAGCCGCGTCGATCGACGGGGCCACCAAATGGCGCCAATTTGTCAGCATCACTCTTCCGATGCTGAGCCCGATCATTTTCTTCAACCTCGTACTGCAGGTGATTGGCGCCTTCCAGAACTTCACTCAGGCATTCATCGTCTCCAATGGTTCTGGCGGACCGGCGGATTCAACAATGTTCTTTACCTTGTATCTCTACCAGCAGGGCTTCAAGCAGTTCGATATGGGCTACGCCTCCGCGATGGCTTGGCTATTGGTCCTGATCGTCGGTGGTTTCACAGCACTGAACTTCTTCGTTTCTAAGTATTGGGTGTTCTACGATGACTAATCAGACTTCAACTTCGCGCGAGGAACTAGACGCGAATAAATTGACGGCACTTGACGAAGAAGCGCTGTTTGGGGGTCGACCTCCCCTGGGCGGAACCGATTCCAAGGGGAAAAAAGTCAAGGGCCACCGCCCCAGCGCACGAACCCGTGCACGTGCGATCATCAAGCACACCATTTTGATTCTGGCCGCGCTGATCATGATCTACCCGCTGCTCTGGATGATTGCCAGTTCCTTCAGGCCCAACGATCTGATCTTCCGCGAAGCCGGTCTGGTGATCTCGAGCGTGGAATGGGAGAACTATCCCAACGGTTGGAGCGCACTGTCGGAACCATTCAGCAAATACCTGATGAACTCGGCCATCGTCGTGCTCGGTTGCATCCTAGGAAATCTGGTTTCTTGTTCGATGGCGGCCTATGCCTTCGCCCGCCTGGAGTTCAAGTTCAAGAAGATCATGTTCGTGCTCATGCTGATGACCATCATGCTTCCCATTCACGTCATCATCGTTCCGCAGTACATCATGTTCTCGCAGATCGGTTGGGTCAACACCTTCTGGCCTATCATCGTTCCGAAACTGCTAGCCACGGACGCATTTTTCATCTTCTTGATGATTCAGTTCATCCGCGGCATTCCCAAGGACATGGATGAAGCCGCGCGCATCGATGGCGCGGGCCACCCACGCATCTTCTTGCAGGTCATCTTGCCATTGATGGTGCCGGCGCTGGCCACCACCGCGATCTTCACCTTCATCTGGACCTGGAGCGACTTCTTCACCTCGCTGATCTACCTGACAAATCCAAGTAACTACACGGTTCAGGTGGCGTTGAATGCCTTCATCGACTCGACCGGCGAATCGAACTGGGGAGCGTTGTTCGCAATGTCGATCATTACTCTCGTTCCGGTTTTCTTGGCCTTCCTCTTCGGCCAGAAGTTCCTGATCAAGGGCATCGCCACTACCGGCATCAAATAACCACAAGGGATGGGCTCGGCTGAAACGTTCGAGCCCATCCGCTGGTCAACGATTTCTTAAGGACCCACCCAGATGACTGCACCTACCCGTACCCGGTACGTACTAATCGGCACCGGAAACCGTTGCGAAATGTACCTCACCGCGATCCTGGGCGAGCACACCGACGTCGCCGAGCTCGTGGCACTATCCGATCCAAACCCCGGGCGGATCGAGTACTACCAAGACGTTGTGGAACAGACGTTCGGGCAGCGCCTGGATGCCTTTGATCCGGCGCAACTGGCCGACTATGTTGCCGAGCACGAGATTAACCGGGTGATCATCACCAGTCCGGACTACACCCACGCAGACCTCGTTTGCGCCGCGCTCCGTGCCGGTGCTGATGTGATTGTTGAAAAGCCGCTGACCATCGACGCCGCAAGCACCACGCGTATCGCGGCGGCGGTTGCGGAAACCGGCCGAGAAGTCATCGTCACCTTCAACTACCGCTACTCACCGCGCAATACCGCGTTGAAGAAGGCCATCGATGACGGATTAATCGGCGAGGTAACCTCCATCGACTTCAGTTGGGTGCTCGACACCGTGCATGGTGCGGACTATTTCCGCCGCTGGCACCGGATCAAGGAGAACTCCGGCGGTCTGCTGGTGCATAAATCAAGTCACCATTTCGACCTTGTGAACTGGTGGCTGTCCGATACCCCGCAACGGGTCTTTGCGGCCGGAGGGTTGAAATTCTACGGCCCGGATAATGCCGCGCGGCGCGGGCAGCAGGCCAGTGAACGTGGAACCCACGAACACAGCGAGGCAGATCCCTTCGACCTGGATCTACGCAGCGACCGTCGCCTGGAGAAGCTGTACTTGGATAGCGAACATCATGACGGATACCGCCGCGACCAAGGAGTATTCGCAGGCGAGATCGGGATTGAGGATAATCTGGCGTTGACGGTGGAGTACGAAGGCGGCCCGGTGCTGTCCTACTCTCTGAATGCGCACAGCCCCTGGGAGGGGTACCGGGTGGCAGTCAACGGCACCGCAGGACGCCTGGAATTGGATGTGGTCGAGCGAGCAGCGGTGCTTCCTGCCGCAGGGGGAAATCCCGTGGATCCGTCCTTCTCGGACGACGGACAGAATACCGCGGTGCGCTCCAAGGGGGAGAGGCTGGTCCTCCAGCGCCACTGGGGGCCGGCCGAGGAACTGGAAATCATCAACGGGGAAGGTTCGCACGGCGGCGGGGATGCACTGCTGCTGGAGGAGCTCTTCCGCGGCACCACAGTCGACAGGTATTCACGGCAGGCCGGATTCCTCGATGGAGCGCGAGCTATCGCCGTGGGAATCTGCGGCAACCAATCCCTGGAATCTGGTCAAGCGGTAGCCGTAGAACAGGCCGGACTTGGTGTTAGTTTATCCCTCGTGGAACGGGTTCAGGTGTAATCGGAAAAATGAGCGAGAAAGTTATTATCACTGGCGGATCAGGCCGTCTAGGTCGTGCTGTCGTAGCCGGATTTGCCCATGCGGGGCACCATGTTGTGTCCTTGGACCGAACCCTTCCCGAGGATCCTCTGGACGGTGTCGACTACCGAAGCGTGGACCTCTTGGATGCCGCAGCCACTTGTGCATTGTTCAAGGAAGCCACCCCGCAGGCGGTAGTCTCCCTAGCGGCCATGGCGGTGCCCTTTATGGCGCCGGAGGAAGTGCTGCTGCGCACCAACGCAACGATCGCCCACAACGTCACCTCAGCCGCCGTGGAATCCGGGGCAACCCGCGTGGTCCTGGCCTCCAGCCCATCGATCATGGGCTACGGAGCCCCGGGCGGCTGGAAGCCTGGCAAGCTGCCGCTGGACGAGACCGAAACCCCGCGCCCGTGGCACGCGTACGGCCTTTCCAAATACGTTGCCGAACAGATCGGGGCAATGTTCGCCGCAAAGATGGGCCCAGCAAGCACGGTCAAGTTCGCCTCCTTCCGGCCTTGCTATGTCATTGCCGAAGAGGAATGGGCTGGTGCCATAACGCAGCAGGGACACACCGTGGCCGAACGCTTGGCCGATCCTAAACTTTCGGCTCCGGCGTTGTTCAACTACGTGGACGCCCGGGATGTCACGGATTTTCTGCTCTTGCTGCTGGAACGCTTTGACCGAGTGGAGAATGGTTCGGTCTTCTTTGTGGGGGCCAAGGACGCCATGGCTACCTCCCCATTGTCGGAGCTCATCCCGGAAATCTATCCAGAGCTGGCGGAGCTGGCGGCCAACCTGACCGGGGATTCTCCGGCTTTCAGTATCGAGAAGGCTCGAAGCGTCATCGGCTGGGAGCCAAAGCGCAGCTGGAGAACCGAATTGAAACATCAGGTCTAACCGGTCTAGCGGGGGCTCACTTCCTGCTCTGCGGTTTCAGCGCGCCAACACTGCGGGGCGATCCAAATTGCCTACCCGAATCACCGGCCACCGGGGATCGACGCTGAGTACTTCCACGGTTGGCTTACCGCCATGCTCGATGAGCAGGACGGTATCCTCAACTTTAAAGGTCATTGCGTCCTGTACCGCACTGGGATTCCACGCGTAAGCCTGATTCGCGCGGATGAGGTCGGTAGCATCTGGGGTCAGGCGAGGGTCTCTGCCGTTGTAACCGGCAATCCCACCTTGGTGATGGTTCTGCCATTCTTGGGGATCGAAACCATGCAGAGGATACGCGGCCTGAACGACGGGGAGCATCGATCTTAGTTCGGTGCCCGGTTGCAAGGATCTGAAAATCTCGTGCTCCACCTGAAGGATCGCGTGCTCTGCTTCCAGCTCTCCGGGCAACGGGTCGCCAAAACGGACCCACCGGGTGACATTGGCGATCAATCCACTGCGGCGAACGCAGAGTACCGCCATGGCTTTGCGCCCAAGCAGGGCCTTTGTGGGCAGGGGGTGACGGAATGCCGAGCGAGAATCCCCGCAGACCAATGCCACGAGCACTTCGCCGCCGAGGCTGATTGCTGCAGCACTGAGCCTGGCGGCAATATCCCGTTCGGAGTCTTCGGGGCTCGCCTCGCCGAGCACTTGCGTGAAAATACCGGCGACAGCCACACAGAGACCTCGGTACCTGCTGACCTCGGCGTCGCTTAGAACGCTACGCAAGCCGCGCAGCTGCACCTCAACTCGGGCCTCGGACAAGACCTCCAGTCCACGCACCTCTGGATACCATGCCGCATAGTCGTCGAGGGGCTCGTACCAGTCCAGGGCGTGCAATCGGGCCCCGGGGACTCCGTCCAGTTCTTCGGCAAGCAAGCGGTCCGCTTCGCTCAGCGGGGTGGCGATCTCACAACCTTTCCGGTGCACCAACACACGCAGGACCGGAGGACCCGCCAGCGAAACATGGGTTCGAGCGCCGGCTAGGTACCACGACAGCGAAGCAGCGGTGGATAACAAGATAGCGTCCGCACCCAGCTCGTCGAGCAGATCTACCAGCTGGGCATGTTTGAGGTTATATTCATTGAGGGGCATACTTCTCCTGCCGAGATGGAATAGGAAGTTATTCTTGACTGAACGTTTCGGCCAGCTGGGCACTTTGCTGCTTGGTGAGTGCTCCATCAACGACCAGAATCCGAACCTTGCGGCTGGCCAAGGCTCTCGGCTCCAGAATCACCGGGCTATCCCACGCCAGCGATGCTCCGATGCCGGGATATCCCGAGTACCGAACAAACCATGGGTCATTCGCCGTGGAACAGAAGATGAGCGTTGCGGCCCCATGGCCCAGGTCGCGGGAATTCAATCCCACCGAATCGGCGGAAAAAACTGCGCTAAACGCCAGCCAATCACTGGTGGAGCCATGCACGGCCGATTCACCGGAGGCATTTGCCGTATAGATTTCGCCCCGATGCACGGCCGGCAGGCGCCAGAAGAATCCGCCATAGCCGCCCTGGTCCCGCCCGTTGGAACCAGGAGACCCCAGCGATACCTGCTGGTCGCGCGCCTGCAGGGCAAACTCAAAGTCCAATGACCAGCCTCGGATTTGCAACCGTTCAAAAGCCTCGGCTCGAACGGTACGGTGTTCATCAAGGAGCACTTGTCCATGGTGGTCAACCCATTCAAGATGTGAAGTAACAGCGGAATTGGATTCGTTGAATTCCTCGCAGACGGCGCGAATGTGCCCATGGTCAGCTTTCCAGAGATAACGCCCAGCGGAGCGCGTGTAGGTTCGTCCGCCCCAGAAATTGGTTCCATTGACATCCTGCAGCGCGACTCCCAGACCGAGATGCCAGGTGTGGTCCAGGGGTTGCTGGTCACTGACGGTGACACCGTCGAGCGTGCGCAGCTGATCAAGGAATGGGCGTGGTGAGTTTGTCGGGGCAATGTCCGTTCCGGTGCGTAGCCTCGCAACCTCCACGGGATCGCCACTTATCGGATGGGCGATCTGGAGTGTTCCGCTAGTGGGTGCCGGCTTGGCCCACGGGGCTCCTAGGGAAGAGAACGCAGTTTGCGCGGCCACCGCGCGGTCAATGAACTTCTCGATGTCCGGAACCACCGGATGATATTCTCCATCTTCGCCTACGCCATAAACATCGCTGCGGCAGATCGCTTGCGGATCGGGTGAGGTCCGCACCTGTTCGAGGACTTTCATGAACGCTCCGGCATTTTCCACGGGGCACAGCAGTTTTGGCGCTGCGCCGCTTCGCACATCCACAAGATTTTCGAGCAGGTTAACTCGACCGAAGCTGCGGATATATTCTTCACCGCCGAGATCCGGGTTGGGGCGAACCACCAGCTCGTCTCGTGTGTAGTACAGGGTTGCTTGGCCTTCGGTCCCGTAGACGGTGACCCACGGGTCGCGTTGCTCGGCCGCGCACACGGTTAATGCGGCAGTCACCGGGATCCCCTTCACCGTGCGCAGGCAGAGCACCGAGGTGTCATCGGCTTCGATATCATGGGCGCGGTAAAGCTCGGTGGAAAGTTCGGCGACATCCTCGGCTCGGCGTGCCCCGGCAATGTGCAGGGCACTCATCACCGCGTGGGCCAACGGATTGGTGATGACCCCGTCGGCAATGTGGATGCCATCCAGGACTCGGTGGCCGGCCCAAGGCGCCCGATCATAGTACCCCTGAGTGCGCAGCCAGGTACCGGAGGCACCGACAGCGCGCAACTCGCCGATGGGTGAATCACGCGCATCATCAACAAAAAACTCCTCGAGAGCCTCTAAAGCCAAGGAGCCAACTGCCTGAAAACCGACCTGCACCCGGGCTCCGGCCTCCCGGGCAGCAGAAAGCAGTTCCTGGTATTGCGCGAAGGTAGCCGTAGGAGGCTTCTCCAGGTACAGATCGGCGCCGGTCACAAGTGCCTTGAGTGCCAGTTCATGGTGGGTGTTGATTGGCGTCGAAACAATGATGATATCCGGGCTGATACCGGCGTCGATCAGCGCATCAAGGGAAGCGAATATGGGGGTATCTTCACCGCGGATGTCCGGCCCCGGATCGTCGGGGCCGGCACCGGCCACAAAATTGGCTTTGCCCAGTGCAACGAGGCGGTGGATGTTCAGCAGGTGCTGGCGTCCGAACCCGTTCAGCCCTACTAGCGCGATCCCCGGTACTCTGAGATCCGGCGCATTCGTTGTCGTGGCACCTTGCTGCGAAGAGTCGGTCATACCCGTCCTTGGTTAATGTCGTTGACTAAGTGAAATAGGGATACGAGCTAGTTGGCCGCACTCGCCGGAAGCACCCCGGAAGCTTCATTGAGGTGCGGGAGCACTAGCTGCTCGTAACGCTCTTTCATGGTGCGAATGGTCAGCGCCGCGGCTTGATTATTAACTTGTTCGTTGAAGATCTCCACCTCAACGGGACCGCGGTATCCGGCTTGGGCGACCCAGCGGGAGATGGAAGCGAACTCAATGTATCCATCGCCCATCATGCCCCGTGACTGCAGGGCATCGCGGGCGATCGGGAGGTTGAAGTCGCAGATCTGGTAGCTTGCTAGTCGTCCCTCGTGGCCGGCCCGCTGAATTTGAGCTTGAAGCTGGGGATCCCAGAATACGTGGAAGGTATCCACCACGACACCCACGGTCGAAGTCGGGTAGGGAGTGGCCAAGTCCAGGGCCTGGCCCAAGGTGGAGAGCACCGCGCGGTCGGCCACGTACATGGGGTGCAGGGCTTCGAGAACCAGCCGCACGCCATGTTCGGCGGCGTAGGGAACCAATTCCCCCAGGGCCTTGGCGACGCGATCGCGGGCCGCAACAATGTTTTTGTCGGCCCTGTCCCCTTGTCCACCGAGGATATGCGCGGCGGCGGGAAGCCCGCCCACAACCATAATCAGCTCGTTGGCTCCGATGATGGCAGCCTCGCGGATCGCTTCGCGGTTCGATTCCAACGCTTCGCTTCGCCCCGCAGCCGAATTGCTGGTCAGGAAACCGCCGCGGCACAGCGTGCTTGCCTTCAACCCGGCGCCGCCGATGATCTTCGCCGCCGGTTCTGCCCCGCCCACGTCGCTAATGAGGTGGCGCCAGGGACCAATATGGCTCAGGCCCGCCTCGGCCGCTGCCTGCACTGCTTCGCGCAGATTCAGCTGAGGGGTCGTGCCGGTGTTCAGTGCCAGTTCGAAGCTCATGCGACTCCAGTCAGAGTTGGGACGGGGGAGAACACGCCATTAATTTCCAATAGCTGTTTCAGGCGTTCAGCGGCTAGCTCGGGATTCAGCAACAGACCGGCCTGATCGGCCAGGACAAACGTGCGCACCAGATGCAGAATCGAGCGGCCGGCATGCAGTCCGCCGACCATTTGGAAACCGGCTTGGTGCCCGTTGAGCCAGGAAAGGAAGGCAATTCCGGTCTTGTAGTAGAACGTCGGTGCGGAAAAAATATGCAGTCCCAGATCCCGAGTGGAATCCAGGATGGTGCGTGCCCGCTGTCCATCTCCCGCATCGAAGGCCTGCAGCGCGGTCGAGGCCGCCGGGTAGATTGCAGCGAAGATGCCTAGCAGGGCATCGGAGTGCCTGGTGCCGTCGCCTTGGATAAGTTCCGGGTAGTTGAAGTCGTCACCGGTGTAGAGACGGACACCCTGTGGCAGCCGTGCGCGCAAATACTTTTCATGCTCGGCATCCAAAAGCGAAACCTTGACGCCATCGATCTTGGCCGCATGGTTCTCCACCAGGCTGGCGAAGGTGGCGGTTGCCGTCTCGATATCGGTGTCCCCCCAGTAGCCAGCCAGCGCTGGATCAAACATTTCCCCGAGCCAATGCAGAATCACCGGTTCGGTGGCGGCCTCCAGCAGGGTGCCGTAGACGTTCAGGTAGTCTTCGGACGATTCGGCGGCGCGGACCAGCGCCCGCGAACACATCAAAATGACCTTCGCCCCGGACCCTTCAACGAGTCCCAGCATCTCCAAATAGGCGTCTGTGACCCGGACCAAGTCGCCGGCCTGCACACTGAGCGGATCCAGCTGGTCGGTGCCGACTCCGCAGGCCAGCAGGTCACGCACGCTACGCCCGGTCAGCGCCGGATAGCTATTGCTGGCAACTACCCTTGCCGCTTCGGCGGCGGAACGTTGAATGAGTTCCCTGGTCGCCGCGTAGTCCAAGCCCATGCCACGTTGAGCGGTGTCCATGGCATCGGCGACGCCTAAACCGTAGGACCACAGTTCGTGGCGGTAAGCCAAGGTTGCTTCCCAGTCCAAGGCGGCCGGTGCCCCCGGAGTGTTATCGGCGGTCATCAGCGGAATTACGTGGGCCGCAGCGTAGACCTTACGTGTGCTGATCGGTGCGGAGGGGCGGCGAAAATCGCCGGGGCCGGAGAGCGTGTAGCTGTAGGGTTCCCCGTGCTCGTTGGGCAGGATGATCGTCGGTTGTGCTTGTTGCTGGCTCACAGGGTGATCTCCGGGATGTCGATGGTGCGCCGTTCGGCGCTGGACTGCAGGCCCAACTCGGCAAGCTGCACGCCACGAGCGGCCGACAGCAAGCCGTAGCGGTGTTCGCGGCCGGCCACGACATCGGCCAGGAATTCTTCCCACTGCAATTTGAACCCGTTGTCCAGATCCGCGTTGGCTGGCACTTCCAGCCATTGATCGCGGAAGGATTCGGTGACCGGAAGGTCCGGGTTCCAGACCGGCTTGGGTGTGTTGGCTCGCTGTTGGGCGACGCATTTGTTCAGACCTGCCACCGCGGATCCGTGAGTTCCGTCGATCTGGAACTCAACGAGCTCGTCGCGATAGACACGCACCGCCCAGGAGGAGTTGATCTGGGCAACAACTTGATCTCCGGCAGGAGTTTCAAGTTCAAAGATTCCGTAGGCGGCGTCATCCGCGGTTGCCTCGTAGGGCGCACCCTTTTCATCCCACCGGGTGGGGATGTGTGTTGCGGTTTTGGAGGTAACTGATTTGACCTTGCCGATGATGCCTTCGAGGACGTAGTTCCAGTGGCAGTACATGTCCGTGGTCATCGATCCGCCATCGGCCAGCCGGTAGTTCCACGACGGACGTTGGGCTTCCTGGATTTCGCCTTCGAAGACCCAGTAACCGAATTCTCCGCGCAGGGACAGGATCCGGCCAAAGAAGCCCTCGTCGACAAGCCGGCGCAGTTTGACCAAGCCTGGCAGATACAACTTGTCGTGCACTACGCCGGCGGTAATGCCCTTGCTCTTGGCTTGGCGCGCCAGGTCTACCGCTTCGGTAAGGGTTTCGGCGGTCGGTTTTTCGGTGAAGATGTGCTTACCGGCTGTGATGGCCTTGGACAGGGTGTCGTAGCGTAGCGACGTCATCGAGGCGTCGAAGACGATGTCGACGGAGCCGTCGTTGATTAGCGAGTCGAGGTCGGTGGAGTAGTGCTCAACGTTGTGGAGCTGGGCCAGTTCCTTGAGTTTCGCCTCGTTGCGGCCAACGAGAATTGGCTCGACGGTCACCTTGGAACCGTCGGGCAAGGTAATTCCTCCCTGATCACGGATCGGCAGGATGGAGCGGAGCAGATGCTGCCGATAGCCCATGCGGCCGGTGATGCCACTCATGGCGATGCGAAGTACTCGTGGTTCTGTCATGGGGGTGCTCCTCGTGCAAGGGATTGTTCAAGAAAGGAAATGGGAATGCGCTTTCCACGATAGTGTTGCCCAATTAGTGTGTCAACCATCTCCGTTCAGGGAGATAAGCTTGTTCAAAATTGCAATGGGTGATAAGGATTTCATGTGGCTATTCGACTAACTGACGTGGCTAATGAAGCCGGAGTTTCATTGGCAACCGCATCGCGCGTACTGAACGGGTCGGCGCGCAAGCCTGCCGAGGAAATCTCCCTCCGAGTTCGTGCGGCGGCAGAGAAATTGGGTTATTTCCCCAACGCACAGGCGCAAGCGCTTGCCCGATCCTCGACAAAGCTGGTGGGCCTCGTGGTACACGACATTGCCGACCCGTATTTCTCGTCCATTGCACGCGGGGTGCAGCGCGGGCTGGACGCCAGTGGCATCCAACTGCTGCTGACCAGTACTGGCGCGGAACATGACCGGGAAATAGCTGCCGTTCGCGCCTTCATGTCACACCGGACCGACGCTATTATCATCTCGGGAACCCGGCGCTTGAGCGGTGATCAGGAGCTCATGGAATTGCTGGAAAGCTACCAGAGCAATGGTGGCCAAGTGGCGATGATTGGGCAAACCTTTCCCGCAACGGGCGGAATTCAGGTCGATAACGCCGGGACCGCAAGCGACCTGGCCGGGGAACTGCTCAAGGCCGGTCATCGCCGTTTTGTCGTTTTGGCCGGCGACCCGAACTTGGTGACCGCGAAACATCGTGCCGACGGGTTTGTGTCCAAGCTTGAGCGCTCCGGCGTGCCGGTTGAGGAAGTGCTCCACGGAGCTTTCTCGCGCGAGGGGGGTTATTTGGTCATGAGCGACTACTTGCGACGGTATCAATCCACCGAATACACCGATCCGGTCTGTGTCTTCTGCGTATCTGACGTCATGGCACTGGGGGCGATTCGCGCAATTCGCGAGCACGGCTTGCGGATTCCCGGCGATATTGCGATTGCCGGCTTCGACGACATCCCAACGCTGATTGATGTCACCCCGTCGGTGTCTACCGCCCGCCTGCCGCTCGAAGAAATGGGCCGCATGGCCGGCGAGATGGTTCTTACGCATAGCGATTCGAAGCTGCTGGTCGTTTCGGGAACCCCGGTTTTGCGGGAAAGCACCGGGAATCGCTGATCCGTCGATACCTTTTTGGAATCATTCGATTCAAAGGTGTCATCGACATATTCCCACTTCGACCTTGACTCGTGAGCTGAATCACATCTAGATTACTTGGGAAGCGCTTTCCATTCGCGTCGGCGCACAGATGTCTCGACACTGAGTAAACCCTCGCGAGTTCTCGCCCATCCAAGGAGGAGCCCATGAACAATCAACAACGGTCCGAAGGCATGCGTCGCAATGCCGGTCAACGACTAACCAAGTCCCTTGCCATAGCTGCGGTCGCAGCGCTGGCATTGACGGGGTGCGGCGGAGGTGGGAACGCGGCTGACAGCGCCGATGGAAAGGTGAGTTTGCGATTCGCCTGGTGGGGTTCGGACTCAAGGGCGCAGGCTACCAATGAGATCATCGAGGCCTTCGAGGCAGAGAATCCAAATATCGACGTTCAGGGCGAGTATTCGGACTGGAGCGGATATTGGGACAAGCTCGCTACCCAAGTTGCCTCGAATGATGCCCCGGATATTATCCAGATGGACGACAAGTACCTTCGCGAATACGCCGACCGTGGCGCGCTTCTCGATCTTGACGGTGTTGACGTCTCCAACTTTGAAGAGGTTTCCGTTTCCAACGGCACTACCGAAGATGGATTGGTAGGCATCACGACGGGAATTAACTCGTTTACGTTGACCGCAAACCCCAAGGTTTTGAAGGAAGCTGGGCTGGATATCCCGGACGACAAGACTTGGACGTGGGACGATTATCGCGAAATCACCAAAACCGTTAGCGAAAAAGCCGAAGGGAAATACGGTTCCGAGGCGCCGAATGAACCCGCTGGATTGCAGTCCTGGCTGAGGCAATCCGATAAGCATTTAACCACTGAATCCGGAGAGCTTGGTTTGACCGTTGAGGATCTTGCCGGCTATTTCCAGCACCACCAGGACTTGTTGGACAGTGGATCCTATCCAGTGGCCTCGGTTCTAGCCGAGAATCAGAATGCCGGGCCTGATCGTTCCATGACCGGCACCGGTACGTCGGCCTTTGGCATGTGGTGGAGTAACCAGCTCGGCTCGCTTTCCGCAGCGGCCGGTGTTGATCTGGTGCCCCTGCGCCTGCCTAGCTCCACGGGCGAAGCCGAAGACAACGGGCTTTGGTACAAGTCATCGATGATGATGTCCGGGTACAGCAAGTCCAAGCATCCCGAAGAGGTCAAGAAGTTCATTGACTTCATGGTGAACTCCGAAGAAGCTGGCGAGCTGAACAAAATGGACCGCGGGCTGCCGGCCAACACGGAGATTCGCGACTTGGTAGTGTCCGACCTTGAGCCAATCGAGGCCGCTTCAGCGGAGTTCGTCACCGGAATTGAAAGTGAGCTGGCAGGGTCTGAACCAATTCCACCAATGGGATTCAGCAAGATCCAAGACATTTTGTACCGCTACGAGATGGAAATCTTCTTCAAGCGGCAGTCGCCGCAAGATGCGGCAACCAACGCGTTGAACGAGATGCGCTCTGCCGTTGAATAGCAAACACATGATTTGATCTGAATATAAGCTTGGCGGGGAATGTTTAATTCCCCGCCAGGCTTTTTAGTTTATAAACAGGGTGTCCAAGACTGATGCGGCGTTTTCCTGCAGATGCTCATCGTCCGCGTCAAGCAGGAGCCGCAACCAAGTCTCATGCTGGGATAGCGGAGCCACTAGGCATGCGGGGGCGACTAAGTCATAGAGCTCGTCGGGGCTACCGTATGCGGCGAACTCACCTAGGTAGGCGCCCAGGGCACGCATCACGCGCTCGTCGTCGGTCCGGCATTTCCACGACTGGGTCATTGCCGCCAGTGGGGCCGCCAGCGAGGAAAACGGATGAGCCCAGTGGGCCGTCGCAAAGTTCGTGATCCGCGCATGCTGGCCCTTTTCCGAGGGCACCACCGTCTGCGACAAATCGAAGGCGCCATGTTCCAGGCTCAGCGGGATGGGACCGCGATGCAAGGCTTCGCAGGCGTCGGAAAGGGTCTTTAATTGGCCGTGCAAAGCGTCGGCCTGTTGCGGGTCCAAATGCAACGGATGGTTTGCCTCGAGAGACACATGCATGGTCAATGCCTGCTCGAACTGTTCTGGGAGGAACTGCGGATCCACCACCGGCATGCCGACGTCGAAGAAGGCCTCTTCGTTGCCCATCAAAGCCACCTGGAAGGAGCCCAGTGAGGCAAGCGCCAGCTGCCAGTTCTCCGCGCTGTCGCCCAAATCCGCCAGGGTATGGCCAAAATCGGGGGAGAGCATATAGCCGGCCATGCGGTCGATTGCCAGCGGCATCACCACGCGTTCGGGCTGCAGTCCGCCGGCGGTGATCGTCACCGCAGCTTCGGCTGCCAGTCCCGGCGCGTTCGCCTTAAACACCAGCTCGGCCGCGTCGGTCCCTACCAGCGCCGAAACCTGGTCCAAGGATGCCGGCCAAAAATCCGGGCCCGCGACACGCTCGATGCCGTAGGCGGAGCAGGCCTCATCGATCCAATTGGCGGCAGACTCACGCCATTGTTCGCTATTCCATTCATCTATCCACTGAGCCACAATCCTAATCGTAGTATGTCGATGCAAGCGAGATCACTTGCTACCGTTGGGTCTACGGCCAATAATTGCTCCTCGACGAAGGATTTCGATCGTGAACGCTGCACGCCCGACGTACCGCCACCGTGATTTCAAGGCCGTCCTTTTTGATTTGGATGGAGTTCTCACACCTACCGCGCTATTGCACCGTGCGGCATGGAAAGAGTTGTTTACCGGATTTTTCGCCCAAGAACACCCGGGCGTGCCGCCTTATGCCGACCCGGATTATTTCGAACTGCTCGACGGCAGGCCACGCTATGAGGGCGTCGGTGCCGTGCTCGAATCCCGGGGGATAGCGCTGCCCTGGGGAGATCCGAATGACCCTGCGGGGTACACCTCGGTGTGCGCGCTGGGAAATCTGAAGAATTCGGTTTTCACCGCGGTGCTGGAGCGCGATGGGATTGCGCCCTATTCCGGGTCTAGCAACTACCTGCAGCAGGTGCTGGAGGCAGGTCTGGATGTTGCAGTGGTCTCCTCATCACGCAACGCCCGCTCGGTGCTGGAAGCCGCGGGATTGGCTGGGTTCTTCAACACCATCATGGGCGGGCACGAGGCAGCGGCACGCGAGCTGCCTGGCAAGCCGTCGCCCGCCACGTTCTTGGCTACCGCCAAGGACCTAGGCTGGCGCCCCGAAGAGTGCGTGGTCGTCGAGGATGCCAGCAGCGGCGTGCAAGCCGCCCGTGAGGGCGGCTTCATGGTCGTCGGGGTGGCACGTGAAGACAATGAGCAACAGCTATTGGATGCTGGTGCGCACTTCGTGGTCCAGGACCTCAGCGAGCTGGTGTCCGCCTCCGCGGTGCAGGCCTGGAACTTTGACCCCTGGTCCATCACCCGCGAAGCCGAACGCGATGAGACGGGCGCCCAGGACACGGTCTTCGCTCTGGGCAACGGCTTCCTTGGCGCTCATTCGGCACAGGTGGGACTGGGCGAGCAAGTTGCCGGGACGTTCCTCAACGGGTTGCACGAAACGTGGCAGATCCGCCACGCGGAAAGCGCGTTCGGGCTGGCCGAAACCGGGCAGACGATGATCAGCGCCCCAGATTTCCGGACCCTGCGGGTGTTCATCAACGACGAGGCGCTGGAGGTGGGGCGAACCGAGATGCTCCGCGATGACTTGCGCTTGGACTTCCGCGAAGGCACGTTGATTTCGCGGACCCTGTGGCGCACCGCGGAAGGCCATCGGGTGGCGGTCACGGCACGGACCATGATCTCCTTCAGCGACCGGCACCTAGCCCTCCAAGACCTGCATGTGCGCCTGCTCGACGGGCCGGCTCATGTGCTGATCCAGTCCTCGGTGATCGGCTATCGCTCCGAACCGGAGGTATCCTCCCCGGCCGATCTCGACTCGGGCCAGGACCCGCGCAAGTCCGAGGAGTCCTCGGATAATCCCTTGCACCCGGCCGGCCACATCGAGGAAGGACCCCGCCTCGGGCTTTCCTACACCGTGGCGGGTTCCAATATGTCCGTGTCGGCAGTCGTGGAACACCTGGTGAATACCACCGGTGGTGCCAGCGCCCAGATCCATACCGAGCGTTCGGCGAAGCCTGATCGCGCCGATGAGGTCTCCAGCGCGAACCTCGAAGCGGGCCAGGGGCTGCGCGTGGCCAAGTTCGCGGCCTACCACTCCTCGCGCCGCCATCCGGCCAAAGAAATGCTGCAGCGTTCAAGCCGCGCGCTGAATCATCTGGTGCCCCGAGGGATCGACGAGCACTTCCGTGCACAGCGCGCATTTATGAAGGATTACTGGCAGCGCAGCGACGTTTTGGTGGACAGCGACGATCCGAGCCTGCAACGCAAGATCCGTTGGAATCTCTTCCAGCTTGCCCAGGCCTCGGCCCGAGCCGACGGTTTAGGAATCAGTGCCAAGGGGGTTAGCGGCAACGGATATTCCGGACACTACTTCTGGGACACCGAAATCTATGTGCTGCCGTTTTTGACCTACACGAACCAGCAGTGGGCCAGAAATACGCTCCGCGCGCGGATCTCGATGATCCCGGCGGCGACGCGCCGGGCTCGCATCATGAACGAGGAGGGGCTGCTCTTTCCTTGGCGCACCATTAACGGTGAGGAAGCCAGCGCGTACTACCCGGCGGGTACCGCGCAATATCACATCAACGCCGACGTGGTGTATTCGCTCAACCGCTATCTCGACGCCGCCTGCGACGACGAGTTCCTCGAGGCAGGCGCCGCAGAAATTCTGGTCGGCACCGCCCGGATGTGGGCGTCTTTGGGTTTCTGGCGCGACTCAGGGGAACAGCGCAGCTTCCACATTCACGGGGTGACCGGCCCGGATGAATACACCGCGGTGGTCAACGACAACACCTACACCAATGTGATGGCGCGCTTTAACCTGCGCCGTTCGGCGCAGCTGCTAGGCGAGCTAGCCGCCCGGCGCCCGCAGTTCTATGCCGAGCTGGCCGAGCGGATGGGACTAGACTCAGCGGAGATCTCCACCTGGCAGCTGGCGGCCGAACGAATCCATATCCCGTATTCGAAAGCCGTGGGAATCCACCCGCAGGACGAGCATTTCCTCAATCGCGAGGTCTGGGATCTTGAGGCCAGCGGACCGGATAAACGTCCGCTGCTGCTGCACTACCACCCATTGGTGATCTACCGCTTCCAGGTCATCAAGCAGGCCGATACGGTGCTGGCGCTATGGCTGCGCTCCAGCGATTTCACCGCCGAGCAGAAACTCGCCAATTTCAACTACTACGACCCATTGACCACCGGAGACTCGTCGCTTTCGGCCACCGTGCAGTCAATCCTTGCGGCCGAGGTCGGCTATCGGGATCTGGCCTTCGACTACTTCGAACATGCGTTGAATGTCGACCTTGAAAACCTCCACGGAAATACCGCCGACGGGGTGCATGTGGCGTCCACCGGTGGGGTGTGGGCCGCGCTGGTCAATGGCTTCGCCGGGCTGCGCGACGATGACCAGCGGTTGCATTTCGACCCGCGGTTGCCCGAGCGCTTCAGATCCCTGCGCTTCCAGCTGGCCTATAACGGTTCGGTGATCAAGGTGCTGCTCGACGCCAGCGGAATCGAATTCTCCCTCACCGGCCAGGGGCCGCAAAGCCTCTGGGTGCGCGGGGAGGAGATCGTGCTGCAGACCGGCCAGCGCCACCGGGTGGCCCTGCGCGATCAGGGGCCGCAGCTCTCCGGGCGTCCGAGCCTGGAGCATGTGCTCTCGCTGCAACGTGAAGCCGGCGTCGAGGTGCCCAACAAGCCCTGGTAGCCAAAGCGGATCGTGCGCGGAGGGCTGCCGGCCCGCACAATAAAAAAGTCGTCGGGTGGACACCGCATGGTGTCCACCCGACGACTTTTGCCCCGGAGGAGTTCTTATCCTAGAGGGTCATTTCCTCGAGCTGGCGTCCCTTGGTTTCGCGCACCAGGAAAATCACGAAGATCAGCGACAGCAGTGCGAAGAACGCGTAGATGCCGTAGGCCAACGCCAAGCCTGCCTCGGCGAGGGCCGGGAAGGTGGTGGAGACGGCGAAGTTGGCGATCCACTGGGCGGAGGCGGCAACGCCGAGCGCCAGCGCACGGATGGAGTTCGGGAAGATTTCGCCGAGCAGCACCCAGACGGCAGGTCCCCAGGTCGCGCCGAAGCCAACCACGAACAGGTTCGCGGAGACCAGCGCCACGATGCCCCAGCTGCCGGGCAGGGAAACTGCGCCGTCGATGGTGACCGACTGGGCGAAGGCGATGGCCATCATGCCCAATGACACGGTCATGATGGACGAGCCGATCATCAGCAGCAGCTTGCGGCCGAGCACGTCGATCAGCAGCACCGCAACGATCGTGGCCACCACGTTGGTGATCGAGGTGATCAGCGAGATGGTGAAGGAATCGGATTCGGCAAAGCCGACGGACTTCCACAGCGTCGTGGAGTAGTAGAAGATCACGTTGATGCCGACGAACTGCTGGAAGACCGAGAGCAGGATGCCCACCCAGACCAGCGGGTGGAAGCCGAAGCGTCCGAGCAGATCCTTGAACACCTGGCGGCGCTCGACGTGGACGGTGGTGCGGATTTCTTCGATCTTGGCTTCGGTCTCGGCCCCCGGGAGCATGCCCATATCGCGGGTCAGTACGGTAGCCGCCTCGACGTAGCGGCCACGCTCGACCAGATAGCGAGGGGATTCCGGCAGGCGCATGGCCAGCACGCCATAGAGGATTGCCGGGATGGCCAGCGAGAGGTACATCCAGCGCCAGGCCGAAAGGCCGAACCAGCCGATGGCGTCGGCCGAACCCATCACGAAGACCAGCAGCGCGCTGACCAGGAAGGCTACGAAGATACCGAGCACGATGGCCATCTGCTGCATGGAGCCCAGGCGTCCGCGGTGCTTGGCGGGGGATACCTCGGCAATGTAGGCCGGGGCGATCACCGAGGCGAAGCCGACGCCGATGCCGCCGACGATGCGCCAGATGATGAGGTCAAACGCGCCGACGCACAATCCGCAGCCCAGCGCGGAGATCAGCAGCATCGCGGAGGCGATCACCATGGTGCGTACGCGTCCGATGCGTTCGGAGACCATTCCGGCGATCCAGGCGCCGAGCGCAGCGCCAAGCAGGGCGCAGGAAACGGTGAAACCGATGGTCAGCGCGTTGAGCCCGAATTCGTGCTCGACAGCGTCCACGGTGCCGTTAACGATTGATGAGTCATATCCAAAAACGAACCCACCCAGGGCAGCGCCGAGGGCGATCAGGATGAGTCGAGCGGATATCTTTCCGTCAGATGTAGTCGCAGTCACAAGGAGCCATGCTATCGGATTGGGCTGGGGCGCAAAACATTTCCAGCGGGTTTTATGGCCGTGCGGGCCGCCGGTTCATGCGAGCTCGGCCATAATTTGGAAAGAATCCTTACAATAGGCGTTCGGGCGGTGCGGGGATCCGCGCAACCCAGCCCCGAAATCCCGCGCAAATCGGACGAGGCGCCGACGCCGGGCATTTCCGGCAGGGCAAAAGAAAACCGGCATCATGAGCTTGATCACAATGCCGGCTGGTTCTTCGGTCTTGGCTTAGCGCTCAACCGGCTCAAGGTTGCTATTGCGCAGCTTGGCCACGGTATTCATCAGGTGGTAAACCACCAGGGTCGCGATGGTGCCCAGCGCGATGCCGCCCACCTGGAACTGGCCGAAACTCAGATCGGTGGTGACCGCAATCGCGATAATCAGTCCGGTTCCGGCGGTCATCAGGTTCACCGGGTTCTGGAAGTCCACCTTCGCCTCGATCCACAACCGGGCACCGATAATGCCGATCATTCCGTACAGCACGATCCCCAGACCGCCGATCACCCCGGCCGGAATGGTATTGATCAGGGCGCCGAATTTCGGCAGGAAGGCCAGCGCTATCGCGGCGACCGCCGCGACCCAGTAGGCCGCGGTGGAGTAGACGCGCGAGGCGGCCATCACGCCGATATTCTCCGCATAGGTGGTCGTCGCCGAGCCGCCGCCCATGCCGGCCACCAGGGTTCCGACGCCATCGGCCATCAGCGCTCGCCCATTGAATTCGGAGAGGTCCTTGCCGGTCATGATGCCCACGGTGCGCACATGGCCGATATTCTCGGCGATCAGCACGAATACCGCCGGCAGGAACATCAACGCCACGCTGAAATCAAAGCTGGGGGCATGGAACTGCGGCAGCCCAATCCAGCCGGCCTGGCCCACGGCGGCAAAGTCCACCTGGCCCTGGAGGAGTGCAATCGCGTAGCCGATCACCAGGCCCACCAGGATCGACAGGCGCCCGAGCAGCCCCTTGAACGCGACGGTGGACAGCACCACGGCGAGCACCGTGAGGAAGGTCGTCGCCGGGAAGTCGCGCATCGGAGCCAGCGTGGCGCTGGCGAGGTTCAAGCCGATCAGCGCGACGATGGTGCCCATGACCACCGGCGGCATCAACGCGTGGATCCACCGGGTGCCGGTCTTCGCCACGATCGCGCCGACGATGAACAGCGCCGCACCGGTCATCGCGATGCCGCCCAGCGCCGCGGAGAAGTCGTCGCCGACCTTCGAGGCCATCACCGGGGCGATCAGCGCGAAGGAGGAGCCCAGGTAGCTGGGCACCTTGTTCTTAGTGATCAGCAAGAAGATGATCGTCGCGACGCCGGTGAACAGCAGCGTGGTGGTCACCGGGAAGCCGGTCAGCGTCGGCACCAGGATGCTGGCGCCGAACATCGCCAGAATATGCTGGGCTCCGATCGAAATGGTCTGCGGCCAATGCAGCCGCTCATCCGGGGCAACAACCTCACCTTCGGTGATGGTCTTCCCGTTGCCGTGAATGCTCCACTTCATGCGTTCCTCCAGAATTCCTGGCCCCGCGTTTAGGCCGTAGAGAAGTCTACGCCCTTCGCGTGCGCTTGGGCGAAGAAAGACAGCTCGTGCTCGGCCGAACGCCGGAATGCATCCCACATCCGCTCGCGCAGCGCCGGGTCCGCGAGCCGCCAGGCGGCCGCCACCAGCTCGATGGCCGCCGCGGTGGCCTCGTCGAACTCCGCCGAACTGTAGGTGGCCAGCCAGCTCTCATACCGGTGCCCGGCATGATTCGCGGCGCTCAGCCGATTGCCAATGTCCTGGTAGATCCAGTAGCAGGGCAGGATCGCGGCGATCAGCTCCGGATAGCTTCCGGCGCAGGAGCTGAGGTGGTTGACGTAGTTCAACGTGGTGGCGCTCGGCTCGGGGGCCAGGTCCAGCAGCTCGCTGCGGTGCAGCTTCAGCTCGCCTTCCAGGATGCCTTCCGCACCCTTGGCCCAGAAGCGCTGGGCCTCGAGCTGCGGGGCCAGCGCGCTGGCCTGCGCGAGCACCTGCGCATAGCGCTGCAGATACAGGGCGTCCTGGGCCAGATAGTACTCGAAGCGTTTGCGCTCCAGCGTGCCCGCGGAGAGCTCGCGGATGAACTGAAGCTCATCGATTCCACCGCGCAACCCGGCGATCCGCTCCCACCAATCGGCCATCGGATCCGCGCTTTGCCCCGCGAAGAGCCCGGCAAAGTGGTTCACCGGTCCGTGCCCGCTGCCCACCTGCAGCTCATCGGCCGCGGCAATCGCCGCGAAGAGGTACTCCTTCGCCGCGCCCAGGGCCTTGGCCCAATCCCCGCCGCGGGCATAGTGCGTGGCCAGCGCGCTGGATAGCGTGCAACCGGTGCCGTGGGTGTTGCCGGTGGCGTGGCGTGGGCCGTCATAGCAGGCGATCACCCCGGCCGGACCCACCAGCGCGTCGGGGCAGCTTTCGGTGGGCAGGTGGCCGCCCTTGGCGATCACCAGCACCTCGTATTTGGCCGCCAGGCGCTGGGCCTGCTCCAGCAGTTCCTCCCAGCCGCGCACCGGCGGCTCCCCGAGCAGCGCCGCAAGCTCTGCGGTATTCGGGGTGAGCACCTCCGCCCGGGAAAGCAGCGCGTCCAACGCCGAGCCATCGGCCAGCAGCCGGTCCCCGCTGGTCGAGATCATCACCGGGTCCAGCACCACCGGGGCGTGCACCGTTTCCAGCCATCGGGACACCGCGGCGATGATCTGCGGATCGGCCAGCATGCCGATCTTGATCGCGTCGATGCGCACATCTGCGGACACCGATTCCAGCTGCTTGGCCACGAATTCCGCGTCGACGGCCTGCACCGCATCCACCCCTAGGGTGTTCTGCGCGGTGAGCGCGGTGATCACGGCCATGCCGTAGCCGCCGTTGGCGCCGATGGCCTTCAGATCCGCCTGGATGCCCGCGCCTCCCGAGGGGTCGGAGCCGGCAATGGAAAGAATGTTGAGGCTCATTTGGCACCTTCCCAGCGGTCCAGCAGTTCGGCGCTGGCCGCCTGCGGATCCTCGGCGGCGCAGATCGCGCGGACCACCGCCATGCCGGCGGCCCCGCCGTCGCGCAGCGCCGCGGCATCCGCGGCGGTCAGCGAGCCGATGGCCACGGCGGGCAGCTCGGTGAGCCGCTTGGCCCGCAGGAATCCATCGATGCCCAGCGGGGTGGGATGGTCCTTCTTCGTGGGCGTCGCGCGGATCGCCCCGACCCCCAGGTAATCGAGGTATTTCGCGTCGGCGTTGGCCCCGGTCAGCTGTTCATCGGTGGAAGCGCTGAGCCCGATAATCCCCTCGCCGATGATTTCGCGGGCGTAGCGCACCGCAATATCCTTCTGCCCGATGTGGATGCCGGTGACCGCGGCACCCGCTGCCCGTGCCGCGAGGAATACGTCGATGCGGTCGTTGACCAGCAGTTCGGCCTTGCCGGCGGTGAGTTCTGCCGCCGCGCAGGTAAGTTCGAAGAATTCGCGGGCGGTCTCGTTCTTGGCCCGCAGCTGCACCCATTGCACACCCGCGGCCACCGCACCTTCGATGACTTCCAAGGTGCTGCGCGGCTGGCAGCTTTCGGTGTTGGCTACCAGGTAGATTCCCAGATCACGCATTATTTGCCTCCTCAAGGCGCAGGTTGTGCAATTCCTCGGGGTCCAGCAGCGAGAGTTCGTCGAGGAAGGCCGCGGCGAAACTTCCCGGACCGCGGCCGATGGCCAGGGCCTTTTCGGCGGCCAGTCCGTACAGGCCGTGGGCTGCGATCGCCGCGTCGAACGGGTCTTCGCTCACCGCGAGCATTCCGGCGCAGATTGCACCCAGGGCGCAGCCGCCGCCGGTAATCCCGGTCAAGCCGATCCCGTTGCTGTGCACCAGCGTGGTGCGTTTGGCATCGATGATCGCATCGGCCGCCCCGGAGATCGCGACCACCGAACCATATTCGGCGGCCAACTGGCGTCCGGCCTCGATGGCCGCGTGCACGGTGTCCTGCGCGTCCACTCCGCGCCCGGTCGAGCTCCGCCCGGCCAGCGCCAGAATTTCCGAGGCATTGCCGCGGATCAGGGTGGGGCGCTGGGTCACGATTTTTCGCGCGAAGTCAGTGCGCACCGGCAATGCGCCCACGGCCACCGGGTCCAGCACCCAGGGGGTGCCGGCCTGGTTCGCACCGTGAACCGCTTCGTCCATGGCGCGCAGCTGTTCGGTGCTCGGGGTGCCCAGGTTCACCAGGACCGCGGAGGCCACCGCGGCAAATGGCCCGGCTTCGCCGGGCAGGTCGGTCATGGCCGGAGCCGCCCCGGAGGCCAGCAGCGCATTCGCGGTGAAGTTGGTGACCACGGTATTGGTCAGGCAAAACACCAAAGGGGATTGTTGCCGGTAATTCCGGGCAACGGAAGTCAGGGTCATGCGACATCCCTCCGCTAGTTTGAACTAGTTCAGGTTCGACGGGTCTCATCTCAGTCGGTGAATCCGACACCCCGTGTCACTGGCTAGAGCGTACTCACCAAAGCCGCGGAAGAACAAATTATTGCCGCGCCCGGCGTTGCACCAGCGCCCTGACGGTGGCCTCGTCGATTCCCTGAGCTCGGGCCAGCTCCCACACCCGATCCACCGCTTGAACCAGATCACCGGAGGATTTCTCCATATCGGCTCCGGCGTTCACCACCGTTCCGGCACGCCGCCGGGAGGAAACCAGGCCGGTGGCTTCGAGTTCCTTGTAAGCGCGGGCCACCGTCCCGGAAGCGACCCCCAAATCGGTGGCCAGTGCCCGCACCGTAGGGAGCTTGCTTCCCGCCGGCAGCTCGCCCAAGGAAATCAGCGAAGAGATTTGCGTGCGGATCTGTTCATAGGGCGGAACCGCCGCGTCCAGGTCCACGAAAATATGTTGGCTCATACGCGCTGCGGCACCCTAGTTTCTGGGCGGGCCAAAATGATCACTGCCGGGCAGCAGAAGACGATGATCCCCACGGCCGAAACGTAGGGACCTGCCTCGTAACCCCAGGCCAGCATGGCGACGGCCGCCGCGGTGACTACACGGAGGGCGCGTAGTTCGTGAACCTGGCGATACCAAATTTCTTGCTCCACGGTGACATCCCAAGGCAAGGCCGCACGCCGAACCCACCAGATGTGGCAGGCGGTAGCGGCAAGCAACGCGAGGAGCGCACCCAGCGCAAAGACCGGTTTGACCGGAACTAGACCCCAAAAATATTCGAATGGTGGATTGATCAGCAGGTATGTGGCGCCGATGAGCAAGAGTCCGGCGAGCACATAGACATAGCGCGGCAGGTCTGCGCTGTGCCGAGCCAGTGAATGGGTTCCCCTGGACTTCAGGTGCAGGTAGCCCAGGAACCCGGCATTGAGCACCAAGAACAAGAGGGCTACCACCAGGAGCGACACAATTGCCTGCGGGGCATTCTCACCGGGGCGCGCATTGTCCGCGTACTCGGTCTGCACAAGCGAGGAGGAGCAGGCCAGTGCGATGAGTGTGAGCGCGGTGGTGAGGAATCCAATGGCAAACAAATTTTCGCGCATCCGCAAAAAGGAGGAGGCAGGCTTTGGGCTAGTGGTTCTGGCAAAATTTTCCGGTGGCTTCCACAATGCCATGGCGATGAAGGTGATGAGCATGGCCACGTTAGCGGTGTTTTGCCAGGGTTGATACATGGTGCGATCCAGCGACATAAGCCACGAGGCCTTGTAATGCAGCGACGAGGCTCCAACGGAGGCAAAGGCCAGGATCGAGGTGCGCAGCAGCCGGTTGAGCCAGACTTCGCGCAATACCTGGTTATCGTGGGGGCTGAGCGAACCAAGCGGTTTGCGCAGCAAAATGAAGAGCATCGCGATGAGTAGGGCCAGCGCCAGGGAGGCCAGGTTGATGGCAAACAGGGCCAGCATCTGGTCCGCCGCACGCAGTCCGTCGGTCGCGGACTGCGAAACCCAGGTGCTTCCGTAGGCGTCCGAGGAGGCAACCTCATATTGCGGGGGGACCCCGGTGACGTCGCGGATCATCCACAGGGTAAGACCGGCGCCGAGGAGTACCAGCGCGGCGACGGCACTCAAGGCCTTAGGCAACGGCGTCATCATCGAGCGAGGTTCCAGGGAGGCCGCGCGCACATTCGCCACCGACGCCGGCCAGGAGTAGAGGCCGATCAGATAGATCGACAGCAGCCAGAGTGCCGGACCGGTGGCGGCGAGCAGATCGCTGGCCCACAGGGATTCGCCGGCGCCGGCATGGGCCGCTTGCTGGTTGCTCACCCCGCCGGAACTGCTTACGAAGAAGGCAATCAGCGCGCACCAGAAGGAGTGGGATCTCGCCCGCAGCAGTGCGGGCCTGTTGTCTTGACGGGCAACCGTGCGCAGCCACGCGTAGATCAGGGCTGCGCCGATCGCCATGCTGAACGCGGCGGTGGAGAGTTGATCCATAATTACCTCCGTAAGTTGAAAAACTAATGTATCAAACACCTGATACAAATGGAATATCCCGGGGAATCAATGAAGTAGCATCGAGCCATGGGTCTCTTTACCTCAAATCCGCTTCCAGATCCCGTCGGCGACGCCGCACCGCCGGTAGACGAGCATCCCTCGCGCATCACCGAGGTCCTCGGGCACCTGCGCCGATCCGCCGACACCCGCATCACGCACCCGCGGCGCTTTCGCGCCCAGCAGCTGCGTGCCCTGGAAAAGATGCTGGCCGAACGCACGGGAGAATTCCTCGACGCGCTCGCCGAGGACCTTGGCAAGAGCGCCACCGAGGCGAAGTTCAGCGAAATCGACGTGGTCCGTTCCGAAATCGACCACGCCCAACGGCATCTCTCGGAGTGGATGGATTCAACCGCCGTCAAGGTTCCCTTCGCGCTGCAGCCGGCCATGGCCAAGGTCGAACCCCGGCCGCTGGGGGTCGTGCTGATCATCGGGCCGTGGAACTATCCCTTGCAGTTGATGCTGGCTCCACTGGTCGCCGCGATCGCCGCCGGAAACGCCGCGGTGCTCAAGCCTTCGGAGCTCGCACCGGCCACCTCGGGGGTGCTGGCGAAACTGCTCCCGATGTACCTGGACGCCCGGGTCTACGCGGTCATCGAGGGCGGCGTCGACACCGCCACCGAGCTGCTCGCCGCACGCTGGGACCACATCTTCTTCACCGGTGGACAGCAGGTCGCGCGGGTGGTCGCCGAAGCGGCCGCCAAGCAGCTGACGCCCACCACCCTGGAACTCGGCGGCAAAAGCCCGGCGGTGGTAGACAACAACTCGTTGCCCACCGCCAAGCGCCTGGCCTATGCGAAGTTCATGAATACCGGACAGACCTGCGTGGCCCCGGACTATGTGCTCTCTTTCGGGGACACCGACGCGCTAATTTCACGGCTTGGCCAGGCAATTGCCGGCTTCTACGGCAAAGACCCGATCAACCACCCGGATTATGGCCGAATCGTCAGCCGGAAGCATTTCGACCGGCTGGTGGGCATGCTCGATTCGGGTGAGGTGGTCCAAGGCGGCGACTACGACGCGGACACCTTGCGCATCGCCCCGACCATCATGCGCCATGTCGACCTCGGCTCGAAGCTGATGCAGGAAGAAATCTTCGGTCCGATCCTTCCGGTCATCGAGGTGGCCTCCTTCGACGAGGCGCTTGAATTCATCGCCTCGCGCCCCTCCCCGTTGGCCGCCTACCTGATGAGCGAGTCCCCGCGGCTGCAGTCGATCTTCTCGGATCGAGTGCGCGCCGGCGCGATTGTGCACAATGCGCCACTGGCCCAAATGGTCATCCCGTCCCTGCCATTTGGCGGGGTGGGGGCCAGTGGAATGGGCTCGTACCACGGCAAGTATGGCTTCGACCGGCTTTCGCAGATCCGCTCAGAACTCAGCAAAACGACGGTCATTGACACCTTGAGCGCAATATATCCTCCATATACATGGGCTAAGCGAAAGATTATTGATCGCTTACTGTAGCGCGGTTCATAGCTGCTGAAGCTTTCCAGGTGGAATGATTGTTAAGGCCCAAAAACCTTACTTCAGGAGCATCTGCATGACCGAGCCCGCACCGTCCACCGATGGTTTGAAGCGTGGCCTCAAAGCGCGCCATATGCAGATGATCGCCATCGGCGGGTCGATCGGCACCGGACTCTTTGTCGCCTCCGGCGGCACGATCGCCCAGGCAGGCCCGGGCGGTTCGCTGCTCGCCTACGCGCTGATCGGCCTGATGGTCCTGCTCCTAATGCAGTCCTTGGGCGAAATGAGCGCACGGTTGCCGGTGGCCGGCTCCTTCCAGACCTATGCTTCGGTCTTCGTCAACCGCCACTTCGGCTTCGCTATCGGCTGGAACTACTGGTTCAACTGGGCCATTACCGTCGCCGCTGAACTGGTTGCCGCGGGCATTGTGATGTCCTACTGGCTGCCGGATGTCCCCGGCTGGATCTGGGCCGGGACCTTCCTGCTCTTGCTCACCGCGCTGAACGCGCTGTCCACGAAGGCCTTCGGCGAAAGCGAATATTGGCTGGCGATGATCAAGGTCATCACGGTGATCGTGTTCCTCATCTGCGGCGTAGCCATGGTGCTGGGTATTATGGGCGGCAGCTCCCCGGGCTTCAGCAACTGGTCAACCGGAGACGCGCCGTTTGTTGGCGGGTGGCTCTCGGTGGTCTCGGTGTTCATGATCGCCGGCTTCTCGTTCCAGGGCACCGAGCTGGTGGGTGTGGCCGCCGGCGAAGCGGAGAATCCGCAGCGCGATATCCCCAAGGCGATCAAGGCGATCTTCTGGCGCATCATGCTCTTCTATGTGGGCGCAATCTTCATTATTGGTACCCTGCTGCCATATACCGACCCAACCCTGCTCGCCAGCGGTGAGTCGGATATCGCCAATTCGCCATTCACCATGGTCTTCGAGCGCGCCGGAATCGCCTTCGCCGCGGCACTGATGAATGCGGTGATCCTCTCCGCGATCCTTTCGGCGGGCAACTCCGGACTATATGCCTCAGCACGTATGCTTTATTCTATGGCCCGCGACGGCAAGGCGCCGAAGATCTTCGGCCGGCTCAACCGCCGCGGAGTGCCGGTGCCGGCCATGCTCTTAACCGCCTCGGTGGGCCTTTTCGGCTTCCTCACCGCCCTCATCGGGCAAGGCTCGGCCTACACCTGGCTGCTGAACGTCTCCGGGCTGTCCGGTTTTATCGCCTGGGTGGGCATCGCGGTTAGCCACTACAAGTTCCGCAAGGCATATATCGCCAGCGGACAGGACCTGGCCAAACTTCCCTACCGGGCGCCGCTATTCCCGCTGGGGCCGATCCTCGCCTTCGTGATCCTGATCGTGGTGATCGCCGGGCAGAACTACGAAGCGGTACTCCAAGGCCGGGTGCTGGAGGTGCTCTCCAGCTACATCGGGCTTCCGCTCTTCCTGCTGCTCTGGGCGGGCCACTGGTGGAAGACGCGCAAGCAGCCCGAGGTCAAAATCGACCCCTGGAGCCTGCGCTAAGCGGCCAGTGCGGCGTTAACGATGACCTGGGCCTCGCGCAAAACCTGCGCGAGGTGCTCGGCCGAGCGGGTGGATTCGGCGTAGATCTTGTAGATGTCCTCGGTCCCCGAGGGGCGTGCGGCAAACCACGCGTGTTCGCTGGAAACCTTCAGCCCGCCAATGGCGAATCCCGAGGCCTCGGTGAGTTTCGCGGTGATCGGATCCGCGGCGAGCTCGGTCGCGGTGACGGCCTGCGGATCCAGCTTGCCCAGCACGGCCTTCTGCGCCCGC
The DNA here is from genome assembly GCF_052379505.1 of Glutamicibacter sp. 363. Taxonomy (NCBI): domain Bacteria; kingdom Bacillati; phylum Actinomycetota; class Actinomycetes; order Micrococcales; family Micrococcaceae; genus Glutamicibacter; species Glutamicibacter sp. 363. Next base: position 193,113 of record NZ_JBQSYR010000002.1, read on the forward strand.
GTTGCCGGGGCGTCGAAGCGGTCATAGAAACTCTGCCCGTGCGCGGCGACCAGCTCGGCATGCCGCTGGCTCGGGCTCTTGCCGGTCACCGCGCGGATTTCGCTGGCAAGCAGCGCGAGCATCAGCCCATCCTTGTCGGTGCTGAAGGCCCGTCCGTTGAAGTCCAGGAAGCTCGCTCCGGCCGATTCTTCACCGCAGAAGGCCACCTTGCCGGAGGCCAGCGGTTCGACAAAGTATTTGAAGCCCACCGGCACCTCGCGTAATTCGCGCCCGTGCGCCGCAACCACCTTGTCGATCAGCACCGAAGAGACCAAAGTCTTGCCGATCTGCGCGTCGGCGGGCCACTGCGGGCGGTGCGTGAGCAGGTAGTCGATGGCCACGGCCAGGAAATGGTTCGGGTTCATCAAGCCGCCATCCGGGGTGACGATTCCGTGCCGGTCGGCGTCCGCATCGTTGCCCGTGGCGATATCGTATTTATCCCGGTTAGCGACCAGCGAGGCCATCGCATGCGCCGAGGAGCAATCCATGCGGATCTTGCCATCCTTATCCAGCGTCATGAAGCCAAAGCGCGGGTCCACCTCTTCGTTCACCACGCTCAGGTTCAGCCCGTAGCGCCGTGAGATCTCGCCCCAGTAGTGCACCGAGGCGCCGCCGAGCGGATCCGCGCCGATCGAGATCCCGGAGGCGGCGATCGCCTCGAAGTCGATCACCTGCGCCAAATCCGCAATGTACAGCTCGCGGAAATCGAAGTCCTCCGGGTTCGCGACCCCACGCAGGATAGCCCCGCTGGCCATCAATTCATTGGCCCGAGCCGCGATCGGTCCGGTGATTTCGGATTCCGCCGGCCCGCCGTGCGGCGGGTTGTATTTGATGCCGCCGTCGGCCGGTGGATTATGCGAGGGGGTGATGACCAGGCCGTCGGCCAGCTCGCCGGCCGCGGCATTGTGGACCAGGATCGCGTGGCTGACCGCCGGGGTAGGGGTCAGGCCGGCGTCGGCGAGAACCCGCACGCCATTGCCCGCCAAGACCTGAAGGGCGGTCCGGTAGGCGGGTTCGGAGAGCGCGTGGCTGTCCTTGCCCACATACATCGGCCCGGTGATTCCCGCGGCCTTGCGGTAATCGACGACCGCCTGGGTGATGGCCGCGATGTGGAGCTCGTTGAACGTTCCGTTCAGCGAGCTTCCCCGGTGGCCGGAGGTGCCGAAGATGACCGCCTGGTCCGGGTTGTCCGGCGACGGGAGGATCGATGCGTACGCGTCGAGTACCGCGTCCAGGTCGATGAGATCTGCCTCGCGCGCAGGCGTTCCGGCTCGTTCGTGTGCCATGTGGTCCCTCTTGTCTTCGTGCATTTTGGCTGGGTTCATAGAATAATCGAAGTCGATGACTTACTATCCGAATAATCCGTATCAGCAACCGCGAGAGCCTGCAGGGCTTTCGACGGCTTCGCTTGTGCTGGGCATCCTCTCGATGCTCGGCTTCTGCATAATCATCCTAGTTCCCTTGGCCGGGGTAATCACCGGGCACCTGGCCCAGCGCCGTGAACCGTCAAGCCGCGGGCTTAGTTTGGCCGGCTTGATTACCTCGTGGGTCGGCCTGGCGATCGCGGTATTGCTTTACGCGTTCATCATCTGGTTGGTTGTCTTCTCCGTGGGGGTGATCGAGAACTACGAGGTCGACTATTCGGGCCTGAACGAGTTCGCCTAGGCCGCTGGTATTCATCAAGCTTCCGAGTTAGCATAACGATATTCGTTGTTAACGACTATCGATAGGATCGGCCATGTCGGGCTTAGCCTTCGGACTCGCGGCAGTCCTCGCCATTGGGGCTCTCGCCCTGCTGCTCATCGCGGTTTTCGGCTCGAAGCGTGGGCCCTCGATTGTTGCTTTCACCCGCATCGTAGCGATCATCGGACTTGTCGGAGTCGGGGTAACCACGATCGCGTCAGCTGCCGTCTTGATCTTCGGCGGCCCGGTTGAAGTCTTGGTTCCGGTGGTGCCATATTGGCCGGAATACCCAAACGTCACGGACGTGACTCCGGAACACGGCGAAGCTGTCGCCGCGGAAATCAACGAAGTGCTGGTGACCGCGAGCAACCTGAGCCTGGGTGTCCGCCTGCTGCTCGCCTCCGGGGCCATCTTCGAGGGGCTGGCCGGCTGCGCGGTGATTCTCGCGGTGATCCTGTTATGCAACCGGCTTCGCGCCGGGGTGGCGTTTACCCCGCGGTTGCGCCGCGCCGGCTGGCTAGTAGCGGCGATCCTTGCCCTGGGCAATACCCTCGGGCAATTCTTGAATGGCTTTGGCAGTAGCCTTGCCGGTGAAGAAACCCTGCGGATCGACGGATTCACCAGCGCGGCTCAAGAATTTACCGCCGCCACCCCCTGGCCTGAACCGACCTTCGCGATCTACTTCGAATTCGGTGCGCTGTTCTTGGCTCTGGGCATTCTGGTGGTCGCCGAGCTCGTCACCGTTGGCCTGACGCTGACTACGCAGAACCAGCGTCTCCAAGCAGATACAGATGGGCTGGTGTAGGCCCATGGGCAGCGTGCATTGCAGGCTTGGTGACTTGCTCGCGGAGCGTGGGATGACCCTCGCACGGCTCAGTGAGCTCGTCGATGTCTCGGTGGTGAATCTATCGATTCTCAAGAATGACCGAGCGAAGGCGATCCGCTACTCCACTCTCGTCGCGATCTGCCAAGCGCTCGACTGCGAGATCGGCGAACTGCTGGTCTTGGCTTAAAACGAAGGCAGGCCCCCGCATGGATGCGGAGGCCTGCCAAAAATTCGGAGCTTAGAGCACCGAGCCCATGAGCTTCTTCAGCGCCGGGGTGGCCGCGATCATTGCCACGCCCAGCACGATGGCGGTGCCGCCCATCGCGAGGAAGTACGGGATTTCGTTGCCCGCAACATAGTAGCCTGCCAGCACGCCCGAAAGCGTGGTGCCCAGGGATACCGAGAGGAAGAACAGCGCGATCATCTGCGTCCCGAACGCCGCCGGAGCCAGCTTGGTGGCAACCGCCTGCCCGATCGGGGAGAGCAGCAGCTCGGCAATGGTGCACAGCAACAGGATGCCGACCATCGCAAGCAGCGGAGTCATCTCCAGGGATTCGAGCGGGATGAAGCACAAGAACGCGGCACCCACGACGACCAGAGCCAAGCCGAATTTCACCGAAGTGCGCGGCTGGCGCTTCCCCAGCTTGGTCCACATGGCGGCGAACACGCTGGCTAGCAAGATGATGAATACCGGGTTGATCGACTGCACCCAGCTCGCCGGCATCTCCCAGCCGCCCAGGGTGCGATCCAAGCGGCTATCGGAGTAGGCCGCGATGAAGGTGAACTGCTGCTGGAACAGCGCCCAGAAGGCCGCCGAGCCGATGTAGAACGGGATGAACGCCCAGACGTGCTTGCGTTCGACGGCGCTGACCTTCTTGCTGCGCAGGATCAATACGAAGTACACCACGCTGGCGGCGATCACCACGTAGGCGATGGTGCTTGCAAGGTTTGCCGGGGTGACGATCTTCAGCGCGAAGACGAGCACGATCACCGCCAAGATCCCCGCGAAGATGCCCGCGTAGCGCTTGCGCTCGTTGGCCGGCAGCGGGTTGGCCACCTGCCCCGCGGTGTCCGGGAGGTTCTTGCGCCCCTTGGTGTAGATAATCAGTCCGAGGGCCATGCCGACGGCCGCGGCGCCAAAACCGTAATGGAAGCCGAGCTTCTGGTGCAGCAGGCCGGTCAGCAGCGGGCCGAGCAGACCGCCGATGTTCACGCCCATGTAGAACAGCGAGAAGCCCGCGTCGATGCGCGAGTCTTCCTTGGAGTACAGCGAACCGACCAAGGCCACCGCGTTGGCCTTCAATCCGCCGGAGCCGACGGCCACCAGGATCAGGCCCAAGGTCAGTCCAAGGTAGCCCGGCAGCAGCGCCAGGGCGACGTGGCCGGCCATAATGCCGATCGCCGAGAAGAACAGCACCCGTTCGGAGCCGAAGAGGCGGTCCGAGAGCCAGGCGCCAAGAATTGTGGACAGGTAGACGGCGCCGCCGTAGGCGCCGACGAGCGACAGCGCCAAGCTTTGATCCATGCCCAGGCCACCATCGGTGACCGAGTAGTACATGTAGTAGGCCAGCAGAGCCTGCATGCCGTAGAAGGAGAAGCGCTCCCACATTTCGACACTAAAGAGGTTTGCGAGCGCACGCGGATGGCCAAAGAAAGTTTTATTGGTACCCGGGGTGCTCGAAGTAACAGTAGACATGCGTAACATTTTTCGCTTTTCCTTGGGCAAGTGCCCACTTTTGCGATCTATTTCACATGTTACCCATACTGCTGGTAACGGTAAATTTCCCGGCTCACTTGCCCAATTGTTTGGCCAACGCCAAAAGCAGTCCCTCATCGGCGCGCGGCGAGATCAGCTGGACGCTCATCGGCATTCCGGAGCTCGAATTCGTGATCGGAACCGTGATTGCGGCGACCGAGGAGACGTTCACCATCGAGGTATAGGGGGTGTACTGGCACTGCAGCATATAGTCGGTATCCGCATCCTTGCGGGTGAAATAGCCAATCTCCGGCGGAGTCGAAGCCATCGCCGGGGTGAGGATCACGTCATGGGCGGACCATTGTCGCACAAAATCCGCAGCGATCTGCTTCAGCCGGGATGCCGCCTGCAGGCTCACCTCGAGGCTGCGCGCGGTGGAGCGCCGGCGGAAGTCTCTGGCCAACTCGCCGAGCAGGCTCTCATCGTCGACCGGAATATTGCGCAATCCATTGGTCCACACCCGGGCGAAGGTTTCCGGGTAGTCGCCCGCGTAGTGAAGATCCGCCGGTTCCACCCGGTGCCTGGCCTCCAGCAGCCGCTTGGCGCTTTCGAAGGCCTCGCGCGCGGGCGCCTGCAGGGTGATCGGGTAGGCGCTTTCGAAGGGGGAGAGGGTGCTGTAGCCGATGCGCAACCCCTTGAGCCTTTCGGGGTAGCTGCCGCGCAGCAGCGGCAGAAAGTGGTCGCTGCCGCGCATCGCATCGAGCAGCATCGCCGCATCCAAGGCATCGTGGGCCAACGGGCCGGAAACCGTCATCTTCGGTGCGCCGAACGCGTCCAGATAGCCGTCGACCACGTCGCTGGGCACCCGGCCCAGCGAGGGCTTGAGCCCCACCAGGCCGCAGGCTGCGGCGGGGATCCGCACCGACCCGCCGCCATCGGAGCCCGGGCCTACGGGAATCATCCCGGCGGCGATCGCCGCGGCCTGGCCGCCGGAGGAACCCCCTGAGGTCAGCCGCGGATCCAGGGGATTGCGCGAGGGCGGAGCGACGAGATTTTCCGAGTAGCTGCTCAGTCCGAATTCCGGAACCTGCGTCTTGCCGGTGATCACCACGCCCTCGGAACGCAACCGCGCGACCAGCGGGTGATCCGCCGTCGCGAGCTGGTGCTCCATGGCGGCGGATCCGTAGGTGGTGGGCATGCCGGCCACCTCGTTCAGGTCCTTGAATGCCGAAGGCAGCCCGTGCAACCGGCCGATCTGCCCGCGCACCTGCTTCTCATCGGCCGCCGCCGCCGCATCCATCGCGTCGGGAGACACGTACACAAATGCGCCAAGCGAGTCGAGCTCATCGATGCGACGCAGATAGTGTTCGGTCACCTCGCGGCTGGAACGCTCTCCACTGGCCAGCTCATCACGCAATTTCAGGGCGGATCTCGTCTTCATATCTGCTTTCGAGGCGGGGAATGACTAGTCTTATAAGCAAACACCCAACCAGAGAGGAATGCCAACCATGAGCGACTTTGAGACTGTTCAGGTCACCGACGTACCTAAGGACGCGTTGATTCTCGACGTGCGCGAGGACTTCGAGTGGGAGGCCGGCCGCGCCGTTGGAGCCAAGCACATCGTGCTCGGCGAGCTGCCGACCCGCGTGGAAGAGCTGGACCCGGATGTTGACACCTACGTCATCTGCCGCACCGGTGGACGCTCGGCGCAGGCGGCGGCCTGGCTGACCGGCCTGGGCTACACGGCGTTCAACATCGCCGGTGGCTCGGACGCGTGGCTCGAAGCCAAGCTCCCGATGGAAGCGGATAACGGTCAGGAACCCACCGTTCGATGAAATACGCCTATTTAGGCCCTGCCGGAACTTTCACCGAGGCGGCACTTTTGCAGGTTCCCGGGGCGCTCGATTCCGAGCGCATTCCGGCCAGCAGCGTTAATAGCGCATTGGCGATGGTCCGCGAGGGCAGTGCCGACGCCGCGATGGTGCCGATCGAGAACTCGGTGGAGGGCGGCGTGTCGGCCACCCTGGACGCCATCGCCGCCGGAGAATCCCTGCAGATCGTCGCCGAGGTGCTGGTGCCGATCAGCTTCGTGCTGGCGGTCCGGGCGAATATCGGCGCGCTGGAGCAGATCCGCGAAATTTCCACACACGGGCACGCTTGGGCGCAATGCCGGTTGTGGGCCGAAGCGAATATCCCGGCCGCGGTTTTCACCCCGGCTGCTTCCACGGCCGCCGGCGCGCTGGGACTGCTGGACCCGGAGCAGCACCACGACGCGGCGATCTGCTCACCGCTGGTTGCCGAAGCGCGCGGCCTGAAGGTGCTGGTGCGTGGCGTGGAAGACAACGCCGGGGCGGTCACCCGATTTATCCTGGTCACCTCGCCGGGGGCGATCCCGGCGCCGACGGGTGTGGATAAGTCGACGCTGATTCTGCCGCTTTCCGAGGACCGGCCGGGCGCGTTGATGGGAATTCTGGAGCAATTCACCGCGCGCGGGGTCAACCTCTCGCGCATCGAATCCCGCCCCACCGGCGCGGGCCTGGGGCGCTACTTCTTCTCCGTCGACGTCGAGGGGCACATCGCCGAAGAGCGCGTCTCCGCGGCCCTTGCCGGGTTGCACCGGCTCTGCCCGGAGCTGCGCTTCTTGGGGTCCTACCCGGCGGCGCAGGGCACCCGCCCGTTCATCGATACGCACAATTCAGACGGTGCGTTCAGCGAGGCCCGGGACTGGGTGCTCAAGCTGAAGGCCCGCCTCTAGGGCGTGCGAATGCGCAGCGAGGACGGGTTGACCGAGACCTGCAGCTCGTTGACTTGGCCGGTTGGATCCCCGTCGATCTGCGTGTTCATCGGTTCCACGCAGCGCAATGAAATGTCGGTGCTCTGGTAGAAGCTCATCACCGGGATCTTGTTGCGCGAGCGGAATGCGGTCTTCAGCAGGATCCAGCCCCATCCGGCGGCCGAACGCGGCGAGAGCACCACCGCGTCGAGCACCCCGTCGTCGATCTTCGCATCCGGGACAAAGTCCACGCCCTGCAGCTTGCCGCAGTTGGCGAAGAGCACCGAGCGGACCTTGCGGGTCTGCCAGGCATCGTCGTTGGAGAGCTTGATCTCGACCTTCTTGCGCCGCCCGGGCAGCTGGCGCAGCCCGGCCTCCGAGTAGGCAAGCCAGCCGACCTTGGATTTCAGCTCCTCGTCGGTGTCATCGAACAGGTCCGCGTCGGTTCCCACCCCGGCGATCACCAAGAACGCGTGGTCAGCGCTGCTGCCGTCCAGCAGCTTCAGCTTCATGTGGCCCACGTCGATGCGCCGCACCATGCCGCGCACGGCGACCAGCGCCGCGGTGTGCAGGTCGTCGATCGGCACTTCGACGTTTCGGGCCAGCAGGTTGCCGGTGCCCAGCGGGAGCAGCCCGAGCGTCGTTTCGCTGCCTTCGAGTACTTCTGCGACGGCGCGAATCGTGCCGTCGCCACCGGCGGCAATAATTGTGTCGCATCCGGCTTCGAGCGCATTTTGGGCGGCTTCTTGACCCGCATTCTCCGGCGTCGTTTCGAAAACCAGCGGCTCTTCGAGGCCGGCCTCGGCGCACACGTGGGCTACCGCATCACGCGCTTCGTCGGCCCCTGACTTGGATGGATTGATGACCAGTCCAACCTTCTTCGACTCGGATTGCTCCTTCGCCGAAGGGTGCTGGCTCATCGGTTTCCCGTCCTGAGAAAGCTTACGCACGGAATACCCGGTTACGGCCGCGAGCACAGCTGCGGCACCGGCTACGGATAATAAGATCACGCGGTTTCTCTGCATAGTGCTCTCATCGTACTCAAGATTGCTACGCTTAAGATGTGATCGACCTGAAAATGCTCACCGATAATCCGGATATGTACCGCGCCTCGCAACGCGCGCGCGGTGCCGACGAAGCGCTGATTGACCAGCTGATTGAGGCTGACTCGGCGCGTCGCGAAACCATAGCCACCTACGAACGCCTGCGCGCAGAGCAGAATGCGTTCTCCAAGAAGGTTGGCGCCGCCAAGGGCGAGGAACGTGCAGCACTGCTTGCGGAGGTCAAGGAGCTTGCGGTGGCCGTCAAGGCTGCCCAGGCTTCCTCCGACGAAGCGGCCGCTGCCTGCACCTCCTTGCAGCGCTCCATCCCAAACCTGATCATCGACGGCATCCCAGCCGGCGGTGAAGACGACTTCGCCCTGGTGAAGACCGTCGGCACCCCGCGCGATTTTGCCGCCGAAGGCTTCGAACCGCTGGACCACCTGCAGATCGCCGAGAAACTCGGCGCGATCGACATGGAACGCGGTGCGAAGGTCTCCGGATCACGCTTCTACTTCCTGAAGGGCATCGGCGCGCGGCTGGAAATCGCGATGATGAACATGGCGCTGGAGCTCGCGGTCGAACGCGAATTCATCCCAATGATCACCCCGACCCTAGTCCGCCCGGAAACCATGCAGGGCACCGGCTTCGACGTCGAACACGACGATGAGATCTACAAGCTGGAACGTGACGACCTGTACCTGGTCGGCACCTCGGAGGTCGCGCTGGCCGGCTACCACGCCAACGAGATCATGGACCTTTCCGACGGTCCGGTGCGCTACGCCGGCTGGTCCTCCTGCTACCGCCGCGAGGCCGGCTCCGCGGGCAAGGACACCCGTGGCATCATCCGCGTGCACCAGTTCAACAAGCTCGAAATGTTCATTTACACCACGGTTGACCAGGCCGAGGCGGAACACGAGCGTCTGCTGGCGATGGAGGAGGAAATGCTCAAGCGCATGGAGCTTCCATACCGTGTCATCGACACCGCCGCCGGGGACCTGGGGATGAGCGCGGCGCGCAAGTTCGACTGCGAGGCCTGGGTGCCATCGCAGGAGACCTTCCGCGAGCTGACCTCGACCTCGAACTGCACGACCTTCCAGTCCCGCCGGCTGAATATCCGCGAACGCGAGATCATAGACGGCAAGCCTGGCAAGACCCGCGCGGTAGCCACCCTGAACGGTACGCTCGCCACGACCCGTTGGATCGTTGCGATTCTGGAAAACCACCAGAACGCCGATGGCTCGGTCAACGTGCCGAAGGCGCTGCAACCCTACTTGGGTGGACTTGAAGTCCTGAAGTAACCCGATCGACCGGCCCCGCAAAGGCCGGTCGATTGTCTTTTAATCCGCAGTTCACCAGCCGTTGTGCCGTGGATCATCGCAATATCCACGCAGCGGTGGTTCACTTGAATTATGACTATTTTGACTAAGACCGGCATCGACGACCGGCTGGAGAACGAAAAATTGATGATCTGCCTCGATGTCGACGGGACGATCGTCAACCACCAGGGCCTGATGAGCTCCCGGGTCCGCGACGTTGCCCGTGCGGTGGTGTCCGCCGGGCATGAGGTAGTGATCTCCACCGGGCGTTCGCTCGGCGCGGCCTTGCCGATTATGAGCGAACTAGGCATCGACCACGGCTTTGTCGTGGCCAGCAATGGTGGAGTGCTCGCCCGCGTGCAGGGAGAGCAGGTAGAAGTTCTGCACCGCGAGGTCTTTGACCCGTCGCTCGCGCTGGCGGCGCTGATGCGCCAGCTGCCGAACGCGAAATATGCGGTGGAGAACGAACGCGGTGAATTCTTGTCCAGCGATGTATTCACCGACGCGAGTTTCGGCGCCGAATCCAAGGTTGTCGATTTTGACGAATTGCTGCGCAGCAGGGCCGTCCGCGTGGTGGTCTTCTCCACCGATGCGACGGCCGAAGACTTCGGCCAGGCCGTACACGGTCTGGGCCTTTCCGGTGTCACCTATTCGGTGGGTTGGACCGCATGGCTGGATATCGCTGCCGAGGGTGTCACCAAGGCCAGCGGGCTTGAGCGGTTGCGCACCGAACTGAAGTTCGAATCGGCTCAATCAATCGCTGTGGGCGATGGTCGTAACGACATTGAGATGCTCCAGTGGGCCGGCCTCGGGGTCGCGATGGGCCAAGCCCCCGACGAGGTCAAAATCGTCGCAGACGAGGTAACCGCTTCGGTGGACGAAGATGGTTTGGCGATCGTTCTAGAACGGCTGTTGCAGCGCTAGCTGGGAGTAAGCACTGCCTACGGAGCGTGGGCTATGGTCCGGGACCGCTGGATTCCTGATTTATCAGCCGGAGCTTGACGCCTCGCACCCATTTTGAATCACGCAGTAGTTGCGGAAATGGTTTGTGCAGGTATCCGGTCGCCGGCGGGGCCGTCGATAGATACATCATCGAGGAGCCCGGGTTCACTCGCATGGTGTGCGGTCCCTTGAGCGCTACGACTTCAAGCCAACCGGGTTTTTCTTTGGCCTTATTGCAGGTCGGGCAGCGCCCTGCCGCATTGTCGCTATCCGTAGGGCCGCCTAGGTGATGCTGAAGTACGTGGTCGGTCTCTTCGACCAGCCCATCGCAGAATGGGGTGCGGCAGTGCCGGTCTCGAATCCTCACGAAGCGGCGAAGCTTTTCGGGGAAGGCGCGGGCCTTGGAGTCCATTGCGATCAATTCCCCGTCCCCTGGGGCGGTGTAGAGTCGCGTCACGTCGGCCAGGGTCTCTAGGCGATCCAGATGCTCCTGAGCTTTGGCGGATTCCATTTCGGCGAAACTCTGCTCATTGCCAATGGAATTTCCGGCGATTAGTTCCCGCGCGTATTGCGGCGGAACGTATCCGTAGCCTTCCATATAGGCCGGTTCGCGTTCGCCGAGGAGGAGGGTCTTATCGGTCATGATCAGCCCGACGTGCAGTTGCAACGGCAACTTCTCCGGCCGGCCGGCCAGCAAGTAGGTGCAGAGCAGGTCGGCTTTGATCTGCTCCCTGGTACGCAGATCGCCTTGTTTCTTCAGACGGAATGACTCTTGGCGCAGATGCATTTGCAGTGCTGTGCCGGCGACGACGGGCAAGGTGCCGCTGATGCGTACGCAGTTCTTTCCTTTGGAGAAGCGGACATGGCGTTTGGTGTCCGCTTGCTTCATTTTCCGGCACTGATCATCTGAGGCATGGGCCAAGGTGAAGCGTTGCACCGTGTCGGTGAGCTGTTTGGGGCCTTGGGACTCGAACATGTCCGGGTTGTCACGGAAGGTGGCGTCGAATTCGGTCCGGCGTTCGGCTTTGACCTCTTGCAGGGGCGTAAGAACCGCCAGGACTTGGGCTTCGGTGAGTTCGCCGCGAGAGAAGCACTCTGCGAGGTAGGGGGTATCTTCGGCCAAGATCCGGCAGTTGACCAGATAACTGCGGTATCCGTT